>CAZUYY010000017.1:0-14438 GCA_964624935.1 uncultured Prolixibacteraceae bacterium | reverse complement strand
CGCTGTGATAGCCTGTCTGTAATAATGATCTTGAACGTCACCGCAGGCAAAGACGCCTTCGACGCTTGTTCGGGTCGATCCGGGAACTGTTTCAATGTAGCCAGCTTCGTTCATTTTCACCTGGCCCCTGAAGACTTCAGAGTTCGGGGTATGACCTATCGCCACAAAGAAGCCAGTAATATCAAGCTTGCGGGTTTCACGGGTCTGAACATTTTTCACCAGTAAACCGGTAACGCCGGAGTCGTCGCCGAGAACTTCTTCAGGAATACTGTCCCATAGCATCTCGATATTGGGTGTATTCAGGACTTTATGCTGCATGGCTTTCGAAGCACGCAATTCATTACGGCGATGGATCATATAGACCTTATTGCAAAGCTTGGCCAGGTAGGTAGCTTCCTCGGCAGCGGTATCGCCTCCGCCAACGATTGCTACATCCTGTTTACGATAGAAAAATCCATCGCAGGTAGCACAGGCAGATACCCCTTGCCCTCTGTACTTATCCTCAGACTCCAGCCCCAACCATCTGGCGGATGCCCCGGTTGCAATAATAACGCTCTCTGCAAGGATGGTTTTCCCGTCATCTGCCTCCACTTTAAAGGGTCGGTCTGAAAAATCAACTTTTGTCACAATCCCGAATCTGGTAACAGCTCCAAAACGTTCTGCCTGTTTCTTCAGGTCCTCCATCATTTCCGGACCTTGAATACCTTGAGGATATCCGGGAAAATTATCAACATCAGTAGTACTTGTCAATTGTCCCCCCGGCTGCAATCCCTGGTATATGACAGGCTTCAGGTCGGCCCTGCCAGCATAAATGGCTGCAGTATATCCGGCAGGACCTGAACCAATAATAAGGCATCTGATATTTTCAGTTATTATACTCATTTTATTCGTTTATTTCTAAAACCGCAAAGTTATGAATTTTTGGAATTGCATCCCTAAAACCCATTACCCGATACCCTATACCTAACACCTAAAAAAAGTTATGGTACTAATACCACCATATTGAAAAACTTTTTCTACCTTTAAGCGGTGCTTCCCGAAATCAGTTCGTGGAAGACCTATTTTGAAAAAGTTAAAGATTTATCGTTCAAAATTTTCCCTGTTTCTTTTGTACCGGTTATCCGGTACGATGGCATTGTTATTCTTTTTCATTGAAACATCGGCACAGGTTATGATCAGCCCTACGGGCAAACCTTCATCCCTTATCATCTGCGCGGGTGACGGGACATTTTCACTTCAGATTGCAAATACTACAGGAATCACCATGACGGGTGCTACCTTACTGGTTTCATTGCCTCCGGGAGCGCGTTACACCCCGGGAACGGTAACAGGTGCTACTGAGCTGAATATTTCCAATCTCAACCAACCGGTCTTCGCCCTTCCTGATATCCAAAACAATACCGCACATACCGTGACCTATAATGCAGGACTCATTTGCGGATACACCAATACCCAGAATTTCAACTACATCCTCACATATAACAGCAACCAATATACCGGTTTTGACACACCCCTCCAGAATTACTATTACCCTGAACCTGTGATTACGAACATTACCAATGCATCGGCTGTGATCCCTGTCAACAGTACTGTTACCCGGAACATTACCATTAAACAGGAGGGGGTTAATTCAACCCTTGATACTCTTTATATTCTTGACGAGCATACTGCAGATATTCAGGTACTCTCGACCACTTTAGGCACATTGCATCTTTCTGCTGGGCCTGGGCCGGTCTTTGTGGACACTATCATTCTGACCGGCTCCGATTTCCCGGGAAGCACAGGTCTTTTCCAGGCAGGCGATTCGGTAATTGTCGGTGAAACCGTAAAACTGTTAGGTTGTACTGACGGTCAATCCACGATTAAAGCAGCCTGGGGATGTTATAAACAGATCTGTAACTTCTATGCAGCCTACCCTTCGGTATCCCCTGCCCCCGGGACCACGGTACTGACCATGGCACTGACAAACAACAACCTGGGATGGGGATTTATCGATAACCGCGGATGGGTAGAATTCACTGTGACAAATAATGGCACCGGTGCGGGAACTGCTTTTAAACTTATGATCCTGAGCGGTTTTTCTTCAGGAGGGGCGACTTATTATCCAAATTCAAACTGGCTGAATAAGATTGACTCTTTTTCTGTCAATGGACATGCACTCAAAGCCAGTTATGATTTTGCAGCAGGAGCACTTAACGGTCAATATGCTTATTATACCACACTTCATTTCACATTTGATCCGGACGGACCGGGTGTCGGGCTGGAAGATTCCGACAATGATGGTTTTTATGATGACCTGCCGGTAGGTCATACGGTTACGATCAGAGCTCATATCTATTATGACTGGACTGCAGCGGTCAACTCAATACCCACCCTCGATGTCTGTGGAAGCGGGTGGACGAATTCGGCATGGCAGGCATTTCGTTTTGGCTACAGTTACAACGACCAGTGCCAGGTGCCTTCAGGCATTAATTGGGTACCAAACGGAAACCTCCTGTTATTCCAGACTTATAACACAGTGACTGTTCAGCATACCATACCTCCCGATCTTTACAATCTTACTCCTGTATGGATGGGACAAGTTGTCAATACCACCACTGCAGTCACTGCTGCAGGCTGTCCCAATGATTCTGTTTTCTACCGTCTTATTCTTCCTCCCGGTATTGTCATAGCTGCTGGAACTGCAACTTTTGGCGGAGTCAGCATGGGTGCGCCGGATATCCACAACGACACTGTTTATTATCACCTGAGCCGCAGCATGGTGCTTAACGGAGGAACTTTTTTAGTGCCACTCATGCTTGATTGCAGCCAACCCCATGGCTCGACAGGTTTCGTACAGGCTGAACTGAAATTCTGGTGTGATAAAATAAATTATAAAAATCGATATTTTACCTATTGGTGTAGCAACTCCCCGGTATTCGGCATGCAATGTCCGATAACAGGCTGCACGGATCCTGATATATCGGAATTCACTGTCAAACGAACCACTCTCGGATGGACCGATAATCATCTTACCACAAGAATATCTCCATTGGCCTCGGGTATCAGGCTTGATCACGCAATGGCCCGCGATTCGATTCGCATTGAGGCTGCAGGGCGGCTCAACGGACCAGTAGATAGTTTGTATTTCAAATTATCGCATTCAAGTCTTGGCGGAGGATGGGGAAATCAATTGTTTTTCAATTTCCTGGCGGATACCCTGTTCTATTACGACCGTGGAACGGCTACCTGGTATACTTGTACCGGTCTGAATCCACAGATTTCAAATGGAGCTACTTCTTCACTTATTACTTACTTCGGCGACCTCACAAAAGCAGGTAATTGCCTGAGTGGTATTACTTTTTCTGCAGGCGACTCCTTACATTATGTGATCTACGGGACTGTTAAAAACCTGTCCCAAACCAACTGGCAAACAATTCCCACTTTCAGGGCGTGTTTCTTCCGGATGCATTTAGACACGAGTAAATATTGTAACGACCTCGGAACCACATTTGATGTCCTCGGAAGCAAGTACACATTTTCTGTAACAACGTTTTACCAGCAGATCGTTCTTCAGGGCTGCACCTCTTTTCTGTATGAAGGATTGATAGAAACCGATATGGAATCCTGTGGAGGGGACCTTGCTTTTCCTAATGAGGTCAGGCCATATAATGTTCTCGACACGTTAACATTTACGTTACCCGAAGGATTCGATTATCAGTCAGGGAGCGCTCTCCATTCCTATTCTGTCGATAATTCCTACAGTGAACCAACAGAACCAATCCCCGACCCAATTATCACTGTTGGTCCCGGAGGTACCCAATTGATCTTTATCAGGAGTTCCTCTTGGAGCTATCCTGCTTACTATGATTGCTACTATAACCTCGACCGTATCCTTTTCAATGCCGTTCCCTCTTGCAAGGCAACCGGTAATTATAACTACGGCATGCAGGCATCAGGCCGTTACCAGTTTTATGCGGATAAGCAAGGGATACGGGAGACAACTTCAGGAAGTGAACCAGTTTCGTACACGCCTCCACTTGTTGATCTTACACCTTTGATAATAACGGCTGAAGGACTGACCGACACCGTTTTATGGACTGTCAGATTATGCAATGACCGTTCTTTTTCGGCAAACAATAACTGGCTTGCTTTTGAGAGCACTTCAACAGGTATCCAGGTCACCGATGTTACCGATATCACAAATTTTCCGGTCACTGTTCCGGTACCGATAAATTCCTATGGCCCTGGCAATACTTGGGCACAACTGGGTTCTTTTACAGGAAATTCGTGCCATACATACAGGGTCAGGGCAGTTTATACCAGTTGCAGCTATGATAGCCTGAAAGTCAGAAATGGATACAACTGTGCAGGCTACCCCATGAATCCTGCTCTTGGCTATCCTCCTCCGGGATATCAATGTGCTGAGAATGATGCCTATATCTACCTCGACCCAAAAGATATCGACATGAACCTTACGGTGACTTCCCCGGTGAACCCGGTAGGCCTATGCGATACACTGGTCTATGAATCGCAGGTCACCAACTCCCAGCTTTCCACAGCCAGGAATCTCAAGTTCACAGTTGCCTTACCTCCGGGATGCACCATTCTCAATGGTTTATCGCAATTCAAGGTTCCTTATACCACTGGGAATTATGTTACCATTAATGACCCTGTAAATATCCCTGTAAGTAGCAACCAGTGGGTCTATGATATTTCGTCAGATCCACACGGAGTCGTTACCCTGCAGGGCGTGGACAGCGTGCCGAAGAATGGCTATATTCTCAGGTTCAGAGTACTGACCGACTGTGATTTGATTTCCGGGACATCACTAACGCTCACCGCATCAGCCTCCAATTCCTGCAATGATGTTAAAAGCAGGACTTCCTATTCGGCACCCATCCTGATTGCAGGTTTGCCTACAAATGTCAACCTTTACGTAATCAACGCGAATACCAGCCCGGAATTCTATACCTGCGGGGCCAATACCGGCGTTACTGTGAAAATTATCAACCTTGGGCCCAACAATGTTTCAGACATAGAAAAGCTTGGTATAACGATCACCGATGCCTATGATTATGTGAACGGTTCACTGGTCGACATCCATAACGGGCCTTCAGGACTTGCATCTGATACTATTGATGGCGGGATCCGTTACATTCGTTTTGCCATCCAGCCCAACCTTCAGGTAAATGATTCCATCGTCTTTAGTCTTCAACTGCATGATGTCTTGCCTGGGAACCTGACCTGCGATACCTTGAGCATACAGACTTCCACCCTTCTCGTTGGAAAAGTATTTTGCTCGCTGATACCCAGCGACAGTTGCGTAATCCAGTCCATTACAGCTTCGATCACTACAGAGAAACCCGTCGATAAGGATAAGGTCGGATTCTGCCAGGTATATATGGCGAGCAGTATTCCGGATGGGACCACGGGCGAGATCGTTACTATTCATTACAAGGTGAAAAATACCGGCAGCGAGGCTTTGAGAACAACAAATCTCAGCGTTATATTTGTTCATGATGCCAACAACAATGGCCTTCCTGATGATTCCGGGGCAGATTCACTGTTCACCCAGACTGTAAATGTAACAGGACTTTTGCCGGGCGATAGTGTAAGTTCCACTGCAGTTTTCCCAATCCCGGCAGATAAAGTGTGTCATCTTCTTGCAGGCTTACGGCTTACTGATAATATCTGTACCTGCAGCGATGTGGGGCTGCCGATCGCAGTCAATCATCTCGTCAATGCTGGCAGGGATACCGTTGCCTGCAGGTCAGTTGGCGTTACGATCGGAACACCCGCCATTACAGGTTACACCTATATCTGGTCTCCATCGATGTATCTTAACTCCAACACCTTGGCTACTCCTGTATTCACTTATACCGGTTTGCTGACCCAACCCGACACCCTGAGTTACCAGCTTGTCACTACCCGTCCCGGTGGCTGTATCAGCCACGACACCATGAAAATTGTTGTATTTCCCCGAAGCATCTCCAATGCAGGTCCTGATACAACGATCTGTTCAGGAACCTCAGTAAGGCTCATTAATTCTTCGGCTCAATACACTCTTTCCGTTCACTGGATCACTTCCGGAAATGGCTTTTTCGACAATCCAAACACGTTACATCCGCTTTATACCCCGGGAACGACAGATATAACGAATGGTTTTGTCAATCTTTCCATGATCGCCTTTGGCTATTGTGTCCCGGATACCGATGTCATGCATATTACTTATGCACCGGCAGCAACGGCAAATGCAGGCAGGGATTCAACCATCTGCCAGCAATTCATCTATTCCATAACCAATGCAACAGCAACAAATTATTCGGCATTGACCTGGACGACGACCGGTAATGGATCATTTTCGAGCCAACATACGCTGGCAACAGTTTACACTCCCGGAGCAGGCGACATAGCTGCAGGATTTGTCCACCTGGTACTTACGGCAACAGGGAATCCGCCCTGTTTAGCCGTTCACGACACCATGAAATTGTCGTTCAGTCCACCTCCTTCTCTGACCAATAACCCACTGAGCCAGTCACTCTGTTCGGGGGATTCACTCATCGTGAACCTTACTGCAAACCAACCCCTGACCACATTCAGTTGGACAGCAGCACTGGGATCAGGAACAGTTACGGGTTTTGCCAACGGATCAGGAAATTCCATCCGCCAACTCCTGGTCAACCCGGGTGTGGTTAATGGTTCTGTGAATTATTCCATCACGCCGTCCAACGCCGGATGCATCGGCCAGCCAACCTTTTATGTTACGAATGTAAAACCTCTTCCGTCAGTTACCAACACTCCTCCAAATAAAAGCATCTGTAATGGAACCAGCACTAATATCGTGCTGACCTCATCAATTTCAGGAACAACCTTTAGCTGGACAGTCTCATCAGGATCACCGCTTATCTCAGGATATGGCTCCGGGGCGGGACCTGTGATTAACCAGGTACTCTTCAACTCTGGTTTTATTAACGGTACCGTCACGTATCACATCACACCGGTCAATAATGGGTGCACAGGACTGGTTTCAGATTTTACGGTAACTGTTTTCCCTGTACCCGATGTTTATTTCAACCCTGCGGCGCAGACAATTTGCAGTGAAGCCACAACGAACATAAGCCTTTTATCACATGTTGCAGGAGTCAGTTATTCCTGGACAGCCAGCGGAGGTTCACTAAATATCAGCGGTTATTCAGGCGGATCAGGAAACGTTATTGCACAGATGCTGGGTAATTCAGGGTATCTGCCCGGAACTGCGACCTACCTGGTCACACCAGCAGCAAATGGATGCTCCGGAACACCGGGCAGTGTGATCGTCACTGTAAATCCATTGCCACAGGTTGTTTTTACTCCCTGTAATGATGTCATTACGACAACCAATGCAAAGCCATTTCTCTTGAAAGGAGGCATACCTCTCGGAGGCAGCTATTCGGGACCGGGGGTTAATCCAGTGACTTCTGTATTTACTCCATCACTGGCAGGTGCGGGAAATCATCAATTGGTTTATTCCTACACGAATGAATATGTGTGTACGGCACAGGCAACGCTGAACATCTCGGTACTGGCACCTGTTTTCTTTTTCTGTGATAATCCTTTCACCGATGTCAGAGATAACATGACATACCCGACCGTCCATCTTGGAACCCAATGCTGGATGGCCGCTGACCTTAACCATGGAACCGTGATCCCTTCCACATCCATGCAGCGCGACAATTGTACCAGTGAGAAATATTGTTACAATGACATCCTTGCAAATTGTGCCACGTACGGAGGATTGTACCAATGGGATGAACTGATGCAATATGATGAGAGTGTCAGTATCCAGGGTTTATGCCCGCCCGAATGGCATGTGCCGACAGAAAACGACTGGAATACATTGTTTACCCTTTATGTAAACAATGGCTTTGCTGGCAGCCCATTGAAATATTCCGGTTATTCAGGCTTCAACGCCCTTCTGTCAGGAGCACGTTTTATCAATTCAGGATGGGATTTCCAGGGGTTTGCAACGTTTTTCTGGTCATCTACTTCACATGGAACCGCAAAGGCATGGGTTCACGGCATGAACAACTTTGATCCGAGTGTTTCCATGTATCCATCAAGCAAAGCAAATGCATTTACAGTGCGATGCGTGAAGGATTAGTGGGAAGATCGTGACGGGGATATGAAAGAACCGATAAAAGTGTTTTCATAAGTTTTTCATTTTAAAAATTGAAACTCGGAGATGGATTTAACAGTAAAATTAATAATTATCTGAGATCTGACTGCCGAATGCCGACTTACTGCTTCTCGTCCGCTTGTCCGCCCGTCCGTTCGTCCGCCTTGCATATTCTATTACTTTGTGACTTTGTTACTCTGTGACTCTGTGACTTTTTATCCTTGATTCTGCATAAATACCCCCCCCGAAATACATCTATGGCATAGTTTATGTGATGAAATAATTCATACAAAACATATTGCAATGAGAACAGGATTTTTAATCGGAATGATTGCCTTGCTTATTTGCAGTTGTTCCTCTGTAAAGAAAACATCGAAAACCTATGCTACACTGAAGAAAGCAGGTCAGGACAGTACTGAATATGTGATCCTGATCACCGACCCGCAATTCGATCTATGGTATCATCAAAATTATTCGCCGGTAACAGATTATTCAAAAGAGTACTATCGGGGACAAAATCTTGTCGGCGTCTTAAACTGGAATAATTATTACACCGAAGGCAAATACATCGGAATCATTGAATCTACAATTGATTACCGGCCTGAGATTGATTATAGCATTGACCTTGAACGGACTCTATACTGGTACTTCAAGTACATCAGTACCACTAACAGCATCCGGCTTTTCAGCACTCCCCCGATTTAAGCTCCCCATCCAAGACCAAGTTTGCAATATAACATGTAATATATCAGATTAGAGAGCAAAGTCTCAATGGCTTTGTGATTTTTTCCCTCTGTGCGCCTCCGTGTGACCTCTGTGTATCTCTGTGTAAGCGTTGTGGTTAAAATATTTTAACCACTAAGAGCAAATAAAAAGATGGTAAAATGGCAAAGAAATTTTACCATTTTATCATCTTGCCATTTTGCCATCTGATCCTTATTCCTTCAGAAACTTATTCACCAGGAACCCTTGGCCGCTGTGGATCTTAATGATATACAAACCTTCAGGAAGATCTGAAACATCAAGCACGGCTTTTGTACCATTAAGAGAATAAATTCCAAGCACACGACCATCCATGCTGGAAATGGTAGCGTCGAAATTCCCTGACGCCTGGTTTACTATGAATAGCTTGTCTGTAGCCGGATTTGGATAGGTCCTCATGCCGGACTGGGTATTTTCTCCGATCCCAAGTGGAGCAGATAAAGCTACATTTGAATTAACGCTCTGGTAGTCAGTGCTCTTATCAGTGGGGTAGCAGGGATAAGGTCTGACGACTTCAATATAATAATAAGTGGCGCCTGATTCAAAATATGGGTCCGTATATAACAGAGTATAACTGTCAGCAGCCACTGAATCGATCAGGATCCATGGACCGGATCCATGTTGTCTGTGGATGCGGTATGACAGGAATGTAAACCCGACATAGGAATTCCATGTAAGGTTAAATCCCGTGAATCCGGAACTGACATCCAGGTGAATTGTCATATGATCGGAACTGAGAGCAGATTCTACGCCATTTGTGTCTGTGACAGACAATTCGTAACGATCCCAATGTATCAGAGGATGAGAAGCTGTATCGACAAAGGTGCTCATGCTTGAGAAAGGAACCTGACCAATTTTAGTGTAAACATTTGACTGGTAGGTCTGTTTATAAATGTTATAGTGTGACAGGTTATAAACGCCGGTCGGTTTATCCCAAATGATCTTGTTCTTTGATGTCGCAGTGTCATAAGTGACCATACAGATGTAAGGTGCCGTTGGAGGATTGCCAGTGACGGTTACAATAGCACTATCCAGCATATTGGTCATGCAGGCGCCTGATGTAGTGTCGTACTTGGCTTTACACTTATATGTTCCTGCTGTGGTAAATAAACCGAAATCAAGCGCATTTCCTGTACCCTCCAGACTGGCGACACTTGATGTACCATCGTTCAAATAAAGATAATAGCTGATTGCAAACTGCGACCCGCTTAACCCGATATGAACACCCGTGCCACCATAAGGATAGCTCCCGCCCCCGGTGACTGAGTAAACCTGTGGTACCGGCACGATATGAATAATGTTGGAGCTGTTGCAGGACTCACTACCGTAAATAACATGAAGTGTAACCGTTTTATAACCAAGGGTATCCCACACAATATAGTATGGCCCCGGGCCTGAACCCGATATAATTATACCACCATCAAAATTCCAGTCATAAGTAGCATAACTGGGTGCATTTCCCTGGTAAGATACATAGGTATAACAGCCAACCGGCGCTTTGGGGTACATGAAAAATGTGCAGGAGATGCTGTCGTTTTCAGCATAAAGCTGAAGATTAATCACGCTGAAGGTGATAAACAGGAATAAAGCGAAGATCTTTTTCATTTGTCTTGATTTAGAGTGTAATATTAAGACATAAAAATTAATTAAGGTTGCCTGAACTAATTAATTATTTTCCAGGTTCCTGAAATATTTCGGTTTTAGTGATCCTTTGAGTTAGCTTTGCGCGTCTGTTATATAACTCTTTTGACAATCTCATTGATATTGTTTCAACTCCCCTCCCTTATGTGGGAGGAGCTGGGGGTGGGGTCCTAATGAGTAAAGAAAAAATGTAAATAACAATAACAATATCTGATTTTGTATGAAAGCCTGAAATAAAATTTGTTTTTCGCTTGGTGTTACCTGGTTTATTCTGTATTATTGTATAAAAATCACACTATCGTAATGAGAAAAATATTCTTCCTGATTTGTCTTCTGACCTGGATGTGTACAAACGCCCAGAAGTGGGGATTATATACTTTATACAGTATTACAGACACCCATACAGCATTTCTTATTGACACGAACAGCAACCTTTATAAAACATGGACTTTCCCTACCAATAAAAAAACCAGCTTTACATCCTATTTAATTCCCGGGGATACTCTCGTGAGAACTGTCGATTACACCGGCAATTTAATTAACGATGGCACTATTTCAGGCGAGGTACAGAAGGTTGACTGGAACGGAAATGTAGTTTGGGACTTCATTTATTCCACAGATTCAACAGTTCTCCACCATGATATTCATCCTTTACCTAACGGGAATGTCCTTATGATCGCAATGGATGTTAAAACTGCTTCCGAAGGTACACAGGCAGGAGCTTCTGTCAGTATGATCAGACATTCGGATAAAATCATTGAGGTCCAGCCAACTGGTCCCACAACCGGAACCATTGTCTGGGAGTGGAAACTTTGGGATCATCTGTGCCAGGATTATGATCCGGCAAAGGATAATTATGTTCCATCCATATCTCAAAACCCACAGTTAATAAATATAAATTACACCACTTCGATTGATTTTATCCATACGAACGGAATTGATTACAATGCCGCGTTGGACCAGATCACTTTCAGCTCTTATGCTTTTAGCGAGATTTATGTTATAGATCACAGCACTACTACAGCAGAAGCAGCCGGGCATACCGGTGGAAATTCCGGTCATGGCGGAGATATACTATACAGGTGGGGAAACCCGGGTGCTTATGAAACGAATGGCCCGGTTGATTTTTACATAGTACACAATGCCCATTGGGAGCCTGCTGATGATCCGTATTATCCCAATTATCTATGCGGATTTAATAATGAAGGAGGTACAGGTGGCAATTCCTGTGTCGATATTTTTTGTCCTCCCTATGATGGATATAATTATCTCAAGACTCCGGGCCAGGCTTATGCTCCTGCAACCTATGCGTGGCGTTACACTGCTTCATGTCAAAATCAAGATGAAGGCTCTTCCCAGCAATTACCGAATGGGAATTCATTGGTTTGTCTTACAGTTTGCACCTCGATCATTGAGATTGATTCTAATGGAACAACGCTATGGTCATTGCACCCGGCCGGGAGGGTCTCAAATGCACTGCGTTATTCCGAATGCTACGTCAGGGGCCCGAAAGCATATGCCAGCGCTTCATCTGCAGAGATAACGAGTGGTACACAGGTAACTCTGTATTCACATGCTACCTCGGTTACGGAAAACAACCCGGTTTATACTTATTCCTGGACTTCAATTCCACCAGGATTTACATCATCAATTCAAAATCCCACTTTATTTCCTACAACCACGGCGATTTATATTGTCAACATTACAGATACAACTCTGGGATGTTCGGACACCGCTTCGGTCACTGTTCAGGTGGTCGTGACCGGAATCAATGATCAGGCCGTTCTCAAAAATGAACCGGTATTTTATCCGAATCCAACAAACGGGATCGTTAATATCAAAGGTGGAGGGAAACAGGATCTGGAAATAACCGCCCGTAATGTTTATGGAGAAACTATTCTGAATGCAATGAATTCAACAACAATTGATCTTTCCGGCTTTCCAGATGGTATTTATTATCTTACGGTCAGGTGCGGGAAGACAAAAATATTGAATTATAAAATAGTTAAGATCAATTAAATCTTAAAGCGTAACGCGCGACAATCCGTTTTCTTGCTACTTTTACGGACGGCATAGTGTCAATCTAAACAAAGGACAATGTTAAGCAACCTGGCGAAAAAGGCGTTAGAAGTCTATGGAGGGGAGAACCTCTGGAAGAATTCAAAATCAGTTGAAGCTATTGTAAGCGTTAAAGGACTTCTCTTCACGATAAAAAGGAGACCGCTTTTTAAGGAAGCAAAAGTAACAGTGGACATCCACAGGATCTATTCAAAAATAACCCCGATAGGTAAAGACCCGGATATATCGGGAGTTTTCGAAAATGACAGGGTTTACCTGCAAAATGCAAACGAGGAAATAATTGCTGAAAGAAAAAAACCAAGGAATTACTTTCCCTATGGCAGAAGGTTATTTTCCTGGGATGATCTGGATATGGCTTATTTTGCAAATTACGCGTTCTGGAACTATTTTACTTTTCCCAATTTGCTGATGAATGAGAATATTGTATGGACAGAGAATGGAAATAAACTGGAAGCCCTGTTTCCGGACAATTTTCCCACACATTCAAAAAGGCAGTTATTCATTTTTGATCCGGAGACAAGTAGATTATTGCAGCATAATTATACTGCCGAAGTTGTCAGCGGCTTAGCTACTGCTGCAAATGTTGTAAAAGAACACAAGACTGAAAACGGCATTTTATATCCCTCCCGGAGGGTCATTACCCCGCAGTCGAAAAAGAGAGGTTATTTGCAAAGGCCGGTTATTGTTGATGATGAAGTTCATTCATTGCGAATGTATTAGGAAATCATCAGGCACCTGCGAAGGAGGGTTTTTATTTGTTCCTCCTGAAGTTCTTGTATGAATTTTGAAAAGGGCGCTTATTTATTTAACATCAGCAAAACCGTCCGGCTGAAAAACACTTTGGGACTTTCTATAATTTCAAATCCCAGGCTTTTTATTTTACCGGTCATTGCTTCAAACGATTTTTTCGAGACGTGAAACATTGGCTCAATAATATAAATTTTGCCATCAGGTTTTAAGATGGATTTTAATTCTTCCAGCAAGGCTTCCTGATCTGGTACCTCATGGATCATGTAGAAAACCAAGACAAAATCCACAGGTTCAGCGACCCCGATTTTAGTGGCTTCACATTTATGAATTTCAATCCTTCGCTCTAATTTAGTTCCCCGGATTTTTTTACTTAATTTTTCTAGCATTCCTTCCTGCAGGTCAGCAGCAATGACTTTCCCTGAATCCATAAGCATTTTTGCAATTTCTATGGAAAAAAATCCCGGCCCACAACCCAGATCAAGTACTGTCATTCCCGGACGGATATAATGACCTAATAATTTCCAGGGATTTTGGAGTAATCTCCTGACCTGATTATCAAGTCCGCCTGCAAGTTCTAACGGGCAAACCCTGTTTTTTTCACTAGTTGTCATAATGGTTATTTTTGAACTTTATGTTTGAGTCTACTCTGAAAATTCTTTTTACCACAAACAAGCCTGCAGTCATACTGGGACGCAAACCGCTAATTTTGCTAAAAGAGTGGACAAGCGGTCAGGCGGATGAGTTATTGAGGTGGTGAGGTAGTGAGCTAATCCTGAACTAAGTCGCTGTTACTTATAGTCAGCCAGACTTCTTCGTTACGTTCTTTGATAGCCCTGTTGATGATATCCTCAAACACTGCTATTTCATCTGCAGAATGAGATATAAAATTTTGATCCCCTTCGTGATAATCTCCGAGCAGGATACATGCTTTCGTGTCTTTTGCAGAGTTGCCCACATGAATGCGGACGCCCTCAAAGCCCGGGACATCCATGACCTCAGGCATATTCGTGCCGAACTCGGGTGAATACGTGATCAGGATACGGTAACGGCCTGTAGGTATTGCTGTTTT
>CAZUYY010000016.1:3336-14562 GCA_964624935.1 uncultured Prolixibacteraceae bacterium | reverse complement strand
ATATAGAAGCTGCACACGACGCATGTCTGAAAGCAGATGCAGCCGTTGAACTGGCCCGTAAAACATTTGACCGCCTTAACAACCTTTATAAAGAAGGTGTTGTTCCGGGACAGAAAAAAGATGAAGCTGAGACGCAACTTAAAGCTGCCATAGAAACATCCAAAGCTGCCAATGAGGTCTGGATGAAAGCTAAAAAAGGGACGCGGTCAGAAGACAAGGAGACGGCTAAATCTCTTGTCGACAAGGCAGAAGGCACGATCAGCGAGGTGGAAAGCTATCTCAGAGAAACCAGTATTTATGCACCCATTGATGGAGAAGTTGCCGATATTATTGCCGAATCAGGAGAACTGGTCAATGCCGGATATCCTGTGATGACCATTGTAAACCTCGGGGATTGTTGGATCACCTTCAATCTCAGGGAAGACCTGCTGGCAGATATAAGGATGGGAAGTAGGTTTTATGCGAAAGTTCCCGCTCTGGATAATAAACCTGTCGAACTCAGGGTAACATACATCCATCCCCTTGGAAACTTTGCTACCTGGAATGCTACGAAAACCTCTGGCGACTTTGATATGAAAACATTTGAAGTTCATGCGCGTCCGGTTGGAAAAGTAGAAGGATTACGTCCCGGTATGAGTGCGCTGGTAAACTGGAAAGAAGTAAAAAACAACAGAACAAAATGATCAGACCGATCATAAAAGTCTTACGGAGGGAACTGAAAAGAATTTCAGGAGATGCTGTTTATCCGTTCTTTATGGTGATTGGCCCACTGATCGCCTTCAGCCTGATAACCCTGATCTTTTCTTCTAATGTTCCGACAAAATTACTGGTTGGTATTGTCGATCTTGATCATTCGAATCTTTCAAGGCAGATAACAAGAATGACCGATGCGACATCCATTGCTGCTGTCGACAGAAATTATATCAGCCTTATGGAGGCCTGTCATTCAATGGTCAAGGGTAAAATTGATGCAATAATTTGCATTCCGGAAGGAACAGAAAAGAATATATTACAGGGAAAAAATTCAAGGGTTGCTGTTTACATCAACAACGAATATCTGATCAAAGGAGGCCTGCTTAGCAGTGGAATTCAGAAAGCGCTGGGAACAATTTCAGCCGGGATTCGCCTGCAGTCGCACCTGATGAATGGATCAACAGGGCAACAAGCCTTATCCGAGGTCATGCCCGTTCGGATACATCCGGTTTTATTATTTAATCCCTATACCAGTTATTCTTACTACCTGACGGTTCTCATGGTGCCTTTAATGTTAACAGTGTTTATTCTTTTTGGGACGTTGTATGCTCTTGGAACGGAACTGCAATATGGCACTGCTCCTGAATGGCTGGAGACTGCCGGCTCCAATATATTTACAGCCCTCACCGGAAAACTGATTATCTATACTGTTCTATTTTGTTTCCTTGTCATGCTGATGGACCTCATTCTTTTTAAGATTTTGGGATTACCATTGAATGGAAATTTTCCACTAATCCTGGCAGGTGAATTCCTGATGATTCTCAGCTATCAGTTTATGGCTGTTTTTATTCTTTCATTGACCAGGAACCTCCGGCTGGCTTTATCGCTGGCAAGCGCCTATACTATGCTGGCCCTTACTTATGCAGGAATGACCTATCCCCTTTTTGGTATGCCTGTCATTGCACAGGTCTTCAGCAGGATATTTCCATTTACATATTGGCTCGATTTATTCACGGGCCAATCTCTGAGAGGAGAACCTATTGCTAATGGACTTATTCAGTTGTTTTATTTAGGCGGTTTTATTTTCCTGGGGTCTTGTTTGATTCCCCGGCTAAAATACATTCTTAAAACTGAGAAATTCCGGGGAAGAATATAAATGAGATTTTATGTGGAAAAAATTTGTTAATGGGTTTCAGGAAATTTCTCATACGTTCTCACAGGAATTGAACAATTCTCTGAAAGATGCTGGTACGGTTCTTATTTTTATCATTGCCGTGATCGCTTACCCGGTCCTTTATTCACTCGGGTATATCAATGAGACCCTGAAGGATGTTCCGGTAGCTGTGGTTGACCTCGATCATTCAAAGCTCAGCAGACAATATAGCAGAATGATAGATGCCACCCAACAATTAAAAGTTAAAGTTAAACCAGAGAGCCTCGGCGAAGCCGAACAACTATTTTATCAGGGCACTGTCAATGGAATCTTTCTTATCCCCCGGAATTTCGAAAAAGATGTTTTCCGCCGGCAACAAACCCAGGTCGTTGTTTATTGCGATGCTTCAAAATTTCTTGTTTACAAGCAGGTCATGACGGGAGCAACATCTTCAACCGGTTATTTTTCGGCAGGCATTGAATACAGGAATTTACTTTCTGAAGGAAAAATGACTGAGCAGGCCAATGAGCAGACAGATCCGTTGCAGTTAGAAATATTCGATCTTTACAATCCTTCTTCAGGCTACGCTACATTCATCGTTCCGGGCATCCTGCTGATCGTGATTCAACAATCATTGCTTGTCGGGATAGGGCTGCTCGCTGGTAAAAGGAACGAAAGAAGAAAAAAAGATTTAGCTTCATTACTGGATTATAAAGAAGGACACGTAATTCCAACAATTCTCGGGAAAGCATTTGCCTATGTTTTTCTATATCTTTTTACTTCTTTGTTCTTGCTGGGGTGCCTATATAAATGGCTTTCGTTTCCCGACCGGGGAAGCTTCATGTCTGTTTATTTACTTCTGATTCCCTATATTTTATCAATCTCGTTTGCCGGTCTCTCTCTCACTTTCCTTTTCAGGAAAAGGGTAAATGCCCTGATGTTTATTGTTTTTATTTCCCCCGCGGTTTTCTTTTTCAGCGGAATATCCTGGCCTGTACAATCCATGCCATGGCTGATCCGTGCATTGACGTTCATTTTTCCCAGTACGCCAATGATTCCTGCATTTGTCAAACTTAGAATAATGGGAGGAGGGTTGGCTTCTATAACCTATGAATGGAGTATTCTTCTGATCCAGATGGCGGTATATTTTCTTCTCGCCTGTATTGCCGTTAAGATTGATCAGAAGAAACTGACCAGGGAAGTTAAGTTCACATAATCCTGAATCCATTGATGATTCAAATAAATCAAGTAATTTTGTCCAAAGTTTGATAAAAAACAACAACTTCATGGAACCAACTCATATTGAACATCTTGGAATTGCAGTAAAGAGTCTTGATGAAAGCATTCCCTACTTTGAAAATCTTCTGGGGATCAAATGCTATTCAATTGAAGAAGTAAAAGACCAGAAGGTCAGGACTGCCTTCTTTAAAATCGGACAAACAAAGATCGAGTTGCTTGAATCGACAGATCCGGAAGGGCCGATCGGGAAATTTTTAGAGAAGAAAGGTGAAGGGATCCATCATCTGGCCTTTGCTTTTGACAATGCCGATCAGGCATTAAAGACAGCAGAAGAAAATGGATTTATGCTCATCGATAAAGTTTCCAGGAAAGGAGCTGAAGGAATGAACATCGGGTTCCTCCATCCTAAATCTACTCATGGTGTATTGATTGAATTCTGCAGTAAATAAGACTACTTAAACAACTCTTAGTATGGCTCACGAAAACAAGATCAACCAATTACTCGAAAAGCGCGAACAAGCTAAATTGGGCGGAGGGGAAGAACGGATTAAATCACAACATAAAAAAGGAAAATATACTGCCCGGGAACGTATTGAGAAACTGCTCGACGAAGGAAGCTTCGAAGAGTACGACATGTTTGTATCGCACCGCTGTACAAATTTCGGACTTGAAAAAGACATTTATCTGGGTGATGGTGTAGTGACCGGTCGTGGTACTATCGACGGGCGGGTCGTATTCGTATTTTCTCAGGACTTTACTGTGTTGGGAGGTTCACTATCTGAAACTTTCGCAAAGAAGATCTGTAAAGTAATGGACCAGGCTATGAAAGTTGGCGCACCATTGATCGGGATCAACGATAGCGGCGGCGCAAGGATCCAGGAAGGTGTTAACAGTCTTGCCGGATATGCCGAGATCTTCATGCGCAACATCGCAGCATCAGGAGTGATCCCTCAGATATCGGCGATCTTTGGTCCATGTGCAGGAGGAGCAGTTTATTCACCAGCGCTCACAGATGTTATCATCATGAGTGATAAATCCAGCTACATGTTTGTAACCGGACCAAAAGTGGCAAAGACTGTAACCGGTGAAGATATTACCACTGAAGACCTTGGGGGTGCTACGATCCATGCTACCAAGTCCGGGGTTGCACACTTCCGGGTAGAAAATGAAAACGAAGGCCTTCAACTTATAAGGAAGTTACTGGAGTACTTACCGCAGAATAACCTTGAAGATCCCATTGTAACTGAATGTACCGATCCGATCGACCGGATTGAAGATTCCCTGAACGACATCATACCGGAAAACCCCAATCAGCCATACAATGTAAAAGATGTAATCTATCTTATTATCGACGACAGGGAATTTCTGGAGCTCCATCAGCATTATGCCAAAAATATTGTCGTGGGATTTGCCAAGTTCAACGGGATTCCCTGCGGAATAGTAGCCAATCAGCCGAATTTCCTGGCAGGTGTGCTGGATATCGATGCCTCAAAGAAAGCAGCACGTTTCGTACGTTTCTGTGATGCATTTAATGTTCCGGTGATCACTTTGGTCGATGTTCCGGGATTCCTGCCAGGCAGTATCCAGGAATATGGCGGGATCATCACTAATGGCGCCAAACTGATGTTTGCCTATGGAGAGGCCACCGTTCCAAAGATCACGATCACCCTCAGAAAATCTTATGGCGGTGCACATGATGTGATGGGGTGTAAACAGCTTCGCGCGGATATAAATTATGCATGGCCTTCTGCCGAAATAGCCGTCATGGGCCCTAAAGGCGCCATCGAAATCCTCGAGGGGAAAAGAATAGGTGAAATTCAAGATGTCCGGGAACGGGTACGGTACATATCGGAAAAAGAAAATGAATACAAGGAAAAATTTGCCAACCCATACGATGCTGCGAAATACGGCTATATCGACGATGTGATAGAACCCCGGAATACCCGTTTTCGTATCATCAGGGCACTGCAAACACTTTCAACGAAGAAAGACCAGCTACCACCCAAAAAACATTCCAATATTCCTTTGTAATCGCATTTCGACCTAAATAATAAATTGCATGACTAATTTACTCATCTCCATCAATCCGGCAAATATTGATGAAAAAGCGCTCGTTATCACTATAGTAGGTTATTGTACTGTATTCCTGCTCCTTGCATGCATGGTGATCCTTTTCAACCAGGCACACCATATCCAGGATTATTTCCTTTACCGGTCAAGGAAGAAAAAAACCAGCACGGAAGTTGTTAATAAACCTGAACAAAAGATTACCGGAGACGAGAATGCTGCCATCTGCACTGCACTTTACCTCTATTTTACCGAACTTCACGATGAAGAAAAATATGTGGTGACGGTAAAAAAAATATCAAGAGCTTATTCCCCATGGAGTTCGAAGATCTATGGGATTTTTAATACCCTGAAACACTGGTAAAATAAATGGAATCGTAACTGCTTAAACATACTCAACCGATGAAAAAGTTCAAATTTGCCATCAACGGAAACAATTACGAAGTAGAGATCCTCGGAATTGAGGAAAACATTGCCAAGGTGGAAGTGAACGGCACGATGTATGACGTAGAGATCCTGAAAGATCTGAAGGTACCGAAAACCCCCACGCTGGTCAGGGCCGAAGCGCCAAAACCTACTTTGAAGGAGACTAAAATCCCCAAAAATATTATTCGTACCACCAATGTAGCCATCAAAGCACCATTACCCGGAACAATCATACAGGTTCTTGTAAAACCAGGCGATAAAGTGTCAATAGGAGATAAACTGCTCACCATGGAAGCTATGAAAATGGAAAATAATGTCCTTTCCGAAAAAAACGGTATCATCCGGTTGGTGAATGTTAAACCCGGCGATACAGTTATGCAGAATGATGTTCTTGTCGAAATTGAATAATGATGATACCCAGGACTTCAAGCCACCTTGCTATGCTCTATATGAAAAGATATTTGTACAAATGTTTACCGGTTATCTTGTTATTGGCTTTTTGCCTGATTGGAAACTCCTCCTTTGCCTCTGGCATCGATCTTGCAAAACTTTGGAAAGACACAGGTTTTCATAATATTCAGTTGGGCAACCTGCTGATGATCCTTTTTGGGATCCTGCTGATCTACCTTGCCATCAAATTTGAATACAAACCCCTTATTCTGATCCCGATGGGCGTAGGAGTGATAATTGGTAACATTCCATTTGCCCACGAGGCTATTTATCCTCTTGGGATCTATAAAGAAGGCAGTGTGATGAACTACCTTTATCAGGGTGTTCTGAAAGGAATTTATCCATCCCTGATCTTTCTTGGGATCGGCGCCATGACTGATTTTTCGTCCCTCATCTCGAATCCAAAACTTATGTTGTTGGGAGCTGCAGCACAGGTAGGCATTTTTGTAACTTTCCTTGGAGCATTGATTTTGGGATTCCCTTTACAGGAATCCGGAGCCATAGCTCTGATTGGGGGTGCAGATGGTAATACTGCCATTTTCCTGTCATCCCAACTTGCCAATGGCTTACGAACCTTGCCGGATGGGACGATCGTTCAGAACCTGATCGGCCCGATCGCCATTGCTGCTTATATTTACATGGCTCTGGTTCCCATCATACAGCCGCCCATCATGAAACTCCTTACTACCAAAAAAGAACGCATGATGCGTATGAAACCACCCCGGTCAGTATCGCGCATAGAAAAGATTGCCTTTTCACTGATAGGGCTTCTCCTCACTGCTTTCATCGCTCCCGGAGCCTTGCCTTTGCTGGGAATGTTTTTCTTCGGAAATATTCTCAAAGAATCCGGTGTTACAAAACAATTGGCAGGAACAGCAAGTACCATTCTCGTCGATGTCGTGGCTATCCTGATCGGGGTGACGGTAGGAGCTTCGACTCAGGCAGATGTCTTTCTGAAACCGCAATCCATCCTTATCTTCCTCCTGGGGGCAATGGCCTTCATGGTGGCAACTGCAGGAGGTGTCATCTTTGCAAAAGTGATGAATCTCTTTCTGAAAAAAGAAAACCGGATCAATCCCTTGATCGGGTCGGCAGGCGTAGCCGCAGTTCCTGACAGTGCAAAAGTTTCACAGATCATGGGCCTGAAAGAAGATCCTACCAATCATCTGCTTAGCCATGCCATGGCTCCGAACATTGCAGGAGTAATTGGAAGTGCGATCACAGCCGGAATGCTGCTGGGATTTATTTTATAAGAATAATTGTCGTAAGTTTGAAGCTCAAATTATAAAGCAAATCATATGGACACCAACAAGACACTCGATATTTTAAAAATGGCGATCCTCATGGAAAAAAGAGGAGTCGCATTTTATACAAACGTAGCTGCACAAAGCAGCGATCCGGAGGTCAGTAATATATTCAAAACCATGGCAGCCGAAGAATCCACTCATGTGAAATTTCTTTCGGAACAATTCCTGAGTTTCGAAAAAAATAAAGAATTTATCTATCCTGATTTACCGGATCAGGAAGCAGATGGAATTGTTAATATGGTACTTTCCGAAGAGATAAAAAATAAGATTTCTGCCGCTGGTTATGAAGCTGCAGCAATTTCTGCAGCAATCGATATGGAGAAAAAGGCCATTGAAGTTTATTCAACCCAGGCAGAAACAGCCGGCAATCCGAAAGAAAAAGCATTGTTCGCCTGGCTTGCCGATTGGGAAAAAGGCCACCTTAAATTATTAAACGATCTGGATAATGATTTGAAAGAAAAAATCTGGTTCGACAATCAATTCTGGCCATTCTGATTTTACATCCAGCCGTTCGTTCTCTGTTTACATTCCCGTTCTCATAGCCTCAACAGGATCCAACCTGGATGCTGCATATGCAGGGATAATACCTGAGATAAGCCCGATAAGCGCCGAGACCCCTATACCTAAAAAAACATTTCCCGGCGTGATGATAAGATGGAATGTAGTGCTCATGGTAATGATAACAGCAAGAATGACAACAATAAGTAGTCCGACAATTCCACCAATCACCGACAGAAAAACAGCTTCGAATAAAAACTGAAGCAGAATAAAATAATTTTTTGCTCCAAGCGCCTTTTGGATTCCGATGATGCTTGTTCTTTCTTTAACGGAAACAAACATGATATTTGCAATTCCGAAGCCACCCACCAAAAGTGAAAAACCTCCGATGATCCAGCCAACCATTCCGATCACTGCGAATAAGCTGTCAAAGCCTTTAGAGATGATGCTGGTTTCATTAATGGCAAAATTGTCTTCAGATGTGGGTTTTAGTTTCCGGATAGATCGCATGATCCCTGTTAGTTCATCAATCAGTTGTTCGTTTGATACAAGAGGTTTTGCTTTGACAATGATACAAGTCCCGACTTCATTCAGGTCGACCAGATTCCGGCAATAGGTTATTGGGAGCATTACGACCTTGTCATTGGAATTTCCGAAAAAATCATCGCCTTCTTTTTTAAACACGCCTATAACCTCAATATTCCTTCCAAAGATTTTAATATTCTGCCCGATAGCAGAAGCTTCCTGAAACAGGCTTGTAGCTATATCTGCACCTATCAGGGCAACATTCTTTCCACTGTTCGACTCGGTAGGAGAAAAATACCGGCCATCAGCCAGTTCAAATTTCCATACTTTATCAAAATCCTGTGAAATACCCATTACACCAACGTTATCCACATAATTATTACGGAATTTTACGGTTTTGCTTACCTGGATAAAAAATGCAGTTGCATCTGCAAGGCTGCTACGAGCCTGAATTTCTCTCATATCTGCCAATGTAGCTTCCGGCCGCTGGTAATATTTCCACCAAGGATAATCGTTTCCCATGGCCCATGGCCATTTTTGAATATAGAGAACATTGCTGCCAAGAGAATCTATGCTTTTACGGATAGAAATTTCCATGGAATCAAAAATGGTAAAAACCGAAATGATGCAGAAAATTCCGATAGCGATTCCTAAAAGGGAAAGTACGGTTCGAACGCGGTTAACAATAATTGCCTGAAAGGCAAATACGTAACTCTCACGAATAAGCCTGATTAGTAAAAACATTTAAAGTTGAAGCTAAAGTTCTATAATACAAACGTAAAAGTAATATAAATTCTTTAAGAAGCGGAATAATTCATTGTATCTTAGCCTAAAAAGTGGTAACATTGCAGGGTGAATCCTTTCAAACAAATAATATGGATATAAGAATTCGAACAGCATTAATTTCAGTTTACTCAAAAGACCGGATAGATGAGATCGCCCGTTTACTTAACAATCTGGGAATAAAAATTCTTTCCACCGGGGGAACCTATGATTATTTGAAAAAACAGGGATTAGACGTCACATCCGTTGAATCCGTTACAGGCTATCCTTCCATTTTTGGCGGAAGAGTGAAAACACTCCATCCTAAAATCCTCGGCGGTATCCTTTACCGGAGAGATGATCCTGATGATTTGCAGGAACTGCAAAAATATGATATACCTCCGGTTGACCTCGTGATTGTTGATCTTTATCCTTTCGAAAATACAGTAGCAACTACGAAAGAAGAAAATGAGATCATTGAAAAGATCGATATTGGAGGAATATCGCTCATTCGCGCAGCAGCCAAGAATTTCCGGGATGTATTAATTGTTCCTTCTGCTGAGCATTACACCCCATTGATTGAACTTTTGAAAAACAAAGAAGGAATTACCAGTCTGGAAGAACGAAAATATTTTGCAGCACAGGCCTTCAATGTTTCTTCCCATTACGACACAAAGATCTTTGAATATTTCAATAAAGAGCAAAACATACATGCATTCAAAAAAAGCATTATAAAATCATTTCCCTTGCGGTATGGAGAAAACCCTCATCAGCAAGCGCTTTTTTATGGTAACCTTGATGAAGTATTCACCCAGCTTCACGGGAAAGCAATTTCATACAATAACATTGTGGACATTGATGCAGCAATCGCTCTGATCAAAGAATTCTCTGAACCTACCTTTGTCGTCATCAAGCACACCAATGCCTGTGGTGTTGCCAGCCGGACAAATTTAAAAGATGCCTGGTGCGATGCCCTTGCCTGCGATCCTGTCTCAGCATATGGGGGTGTGATTATTGCCAACAGGCCAATTGATACTGGCGTTGCAGAAGAACTGAACAAGCTTTTTTTTGAAATCCTGATCGGATCTGAATATAGTGAAAAAGCGATGGAAATGCTGAAATCAAAGAAAAATAGAATACTTTTGCAAAAGAAACCCGTTGATTTTTCTGAGTTTCAGTTTAAATCGATCTTAAACGGGGCGCTTGAACAGGAAAAGGATCTGAAAACAGAAACAGAAATTGATTTACATCTGGTAACAAAAAAAGCCCCTGCGGATACAGAAGTTTCGGACCTGATTTTTGCTAATAAGATCGTCAAACATCAGAAATCCAATACCATTGTGTTGGTGAAGCAAAAACAATTGATCGGATCCGGAACCGGGCAAACATCCAGGGTTGATGCATTGAAACAAGCCATTCAGAAAACACATGATTTCGGGTTTGATTTGAAAGGTGCAGTCATGGCATCCGATGCATTTTTCCCGTTTGCAGATTGTGTAGAGATCGCAAGCAAAGTAGGTATTACTGCCATTGTGCAGCCGGGCGGATCCATCAGGGATAATGATTCAATCAGTTTTTGCGATGAGCACGAAATGTCAATGGTTTTCACCGGAATCAGACACTTTAAACATTAAAATTCATTTGAAATGGGGTTGTTTACAAAAGAAATAGCAATCGATCTTGGTACTGCAAATACCATTATCATCTATAATGATAAGGTCGTGGTTGATGAACCTTCAATCGTGGCTATTGAACGCAGCTCAGGAAAAATCATCGCCGTGGGTAAAAAAGCCCAGATGATGCATGGCAAGACCCACGAAAATATAAAAACCATCCGGCCACTCCGAGGAGGTGTGATCGCTGATTTTCATGCAGCGGAGTTCATGATCCGGGAAATGATCAAGATGATCGAAATCAGGAAATCCTGGTTTCCTCCGGCATTGAAAATGGTAATTTGCATTCCTTCCGGGATTACTGAAGTTGAAGAGAGAGCAGTAAAAGACTCTGCAGAACAGGCAGGCGCCAAAGAGGTCAAGCTTATCCATGAACCCATGGCTTCTGCCATAGGACTTGGGATCGATGTGCTTGAACCGGTCGGGAATATGG
>CAZUYY010000016.1:0-3326 GCA_964624935.1 uncultured Prolixibacteraceae bacterium | reverse complement strand
CGACATCGGCGGTGGTACCAGTGAAATCGCAGTAATCGCATTAGGGGGAATCGTCAATAATAAATCCATACGTATTGCCGGAGATGAATTCAATTCAGATATTGAAGAATACATGCGGAAACAGCACAACATCAACATCGGTGAACGTACAGCAGAAAGGGTAAAGATAGAAGTCGGCGCAGCACTTGCTGATATTGATAATCCACCACCCGAATACCCTGTCCATGGCCGTGATATGCTTACCGGCATCCCGAAGGAAGTGATCGTAAATCATGCTGAAATTGCCCATGCCCTTGATAAATCCATATCCAAAATCGAAGCAGCCGTGTTGAATGCATTGGAAATGACCCCTCCCGAACTTGCTGCCGACATCTTCGAAACCGGGATCTACATGGCAGGCGGCGGATCGTTATTACGCGGACTGGACAAAAGATTGCACCTCAGGACAAAACTAAAAGTACATGTGGCAGAAGATCCACTGAGGGCAGTTGCAAGAGGTACCGGGATAGCATTAAAGAATTTCGACAAATTCACCTTCCTCATTAAGTAAAGGAAGTTATGCGTTACCTGTTATATTTCCTCCGGAAAAGATATGTCTATTTCCTTTTCCTGGCATTGGAGGTTCTGTCGCTGGTACTGTTCTTTAATTACAACGATTATCAGAACAGTGCCCTGGCTTACCTTTCAAATGGAATTACAGGCTCAGTTCTGAATCTTTCTAGTGATATCTCAGAATATTTTTCACTCAAACGGGTCAACCATATTCTGGCTGAAGATAATGCTAAACTCCATTCCAACCGTTCGGAAGCATTTTATAAAGCCGATACCGAATCATTTTATCACAAAGACACCCTTTATAAACTTGAGTACCGTTATATAAGTGCAAAGGTCATCAACAATTCCACAAACAAACGGAATAATTTTCTTATGCTCAATAAGGGACATAATCAGGGCGTCGAAAACCATATGGGGGTTATTATGGGCAATCGTATTGTGGGTCAAGTAGTAAGCATATCAGCTCATTTTTGTTGGGTAATGTCACTGCTCAATAAAGATAGTAAAATCTCCGGGAAGTTCAAAAATAATAACCAACTGGTCAACATTGAATGGAATGGGGGTAACTACCAGTTAGGTGAAGTAAAAGAGATTCCCAAGCATGTTGTGATTAATATTGGAGATACCATTATCACAAGCGGTAATTCTGATATTTTTCCGGAAGGATTGCTGATAGGAACGATTGATCATTTTACAATCGCGCAGGAGGAAAATTTCAATTACGCCACCATCCGGTTTTCTACCGATTTCAATAGCCTGAGTTTCGTGGAAGTTCTTATAGACCTGATGCGGCAGGAAAAAGATAATCTGAAAAAATCATTTAAAAGCAGTAACCGGTAAACCCGGGAGGATTTGTAAATGACGACCATCTTTCTGAAAAATATCGGACGTTTTATCTTCCTGATCCTCTTTCAGGTCTTGATCCTGAATAATATCCAGTTAAGCGGTTACATCAACCCCTATTTTTACATTTATTTTATTTTACTGCTTCCATTTGGAACACCGCGCTGGTTGCTTCTCCTGTCGGCATTTCTGCTTGGGATTTCTCTTGATGCTTTCACAAATACCTATGGTTTGAATGCTTCCGCCTGTGTCCTGATGGCATTTGTAAGACCTTTTGTGATTTCAAGCATCTCAACCGGGACAGAATTCATGACCGGTCATTCACCTTCCCTGAAAAACCAGGGACTAAAATGGTTTGCCTACTATTCTGTTATCCTGGTGCTGGTTCACCATTATACTCTTTTCTATCTTGAAATTTTCCGTTTCAAGGAATTCTTTGAGACCTTTCTCCGCGTCTTATTAAGCAGTTTGTTTACCCTTCTGCTTGTTTTTATTGCTGAATATTTGTCTTATCCAACGAAGAAATCATAATCTCCTGAGAAACTAACCGGTCAGTGAGAAATCAGACTGTAAAGCCATGAGATCTCATCCTTCCATGCCTTTTCATCAGGTGTTTCAAGGATCAAAGGCATATTATCAAACCGGGGATCATTCATGATCCTGCGGAATACTCCTTCTCCCATTACTCCTTTTTTGAGGTTCTCATGACGGTCGACATGTGTTCCCACATCCTTTTTTGAATCATTCAGATGAAGGCCTTTCAGATAAGACATACCTGTAATGCTATCAAACTCTTTCATCGTAGCTTCATATCCTTCTTCCGTTTTGATGTCATAACCTGAAGTGAGCGTATGGCAGGTATCGAGACAAACCCCTACACGGGTTTTATCCTGCACAAGTTCTATAATCTTGCTGAGGTGCTCAAACCGGTTACCTACTGCACTGCCCTGACCGGCCGTATTTTCAATGACTGCAGTGACACCTTTGGTCTTTTCCAATGTAAGGTTTATGGATTCGGCAATGAGCTTAAGACAATCTTCAATGGAATGCAGATTCAAATGAGCACCGGGATGGAAATTCAGGAGTCTCAATCCAAGCAATTCACATCGTTTCATCTCATCGAGGAACGATTTCCGGGATTTGGCCAGCATCTCCTTTTCCGGGTTTCCCAGGTTGATTAAATAGCTGTCGTGAGGAAGAATATAATCCGGCATATATCCATACTTCACGCAATTTGCTTTGAACTGGCTGATATTATCTTCTGTCAATGGGCTTGCCACCCATTGGCGCTGGTTCTTGGTGAAAAGGGCAAAAGCTTTCGCATTGATCGCATTTGCATTTACCGGTGCATTTTCAACACCGCCCGAAGCGCTGACATGAGCTCCAACATATTTCATAGACTTGGTTTTTTGATTAATCCAATTTGTAAATATTTACATTCTTATAAGTTCCGATTTGATGCTTCAGGTAAGGAGCAAGACCCGGATCGTTGCAGATATAAGTATTGTTGATGATGATGTATTTACAACCCAGTTCTTTAACCATTGGTATCCTTTTATCATAAGGAACTTCACCATAGTAGAAATCATCCAATCCTTTTTGATCCATCATATATAACGTAATATTAATGCTGTTATCAGGAATGCTGAATACCCTGTCTGTTCTCTGAATGCCAAGTTGCCTGAGGTACGGTGTAATGCTATGCAACGCCATATACCTTGAATCAAACCAATCGTTGAACTTCTCCAGTTCCTGCATTTCATGTTTGTCGATGATGAAATTCGTTTTTACCAGCCAGTCACGTGTGTTGTATTTCATACGGTTGGTGATAGCACCTGTGTACAAAAGAAAGAGCAATCCAACTGCTGCAATCATTTTCAGGAAAATGTTCTTTAAAAACTCAGGGTATTTTCTATGCAGCAAATCTA
>CAZUYY010000015.1:1168-15216 GCA_964624935.1 uncultured Prolixibacteraceae bacterium | reverse complement strand
TAGCGCACCACGTTCGGGACGTGGGGGTCGGAAGTTCGAGTCTTCTCATCCCGACAGCCAGCCCCCACCCCTTCACCCCTCCCCAATTGGGGGAGGGGACGGGGGAGGGGACTGATAAGCCTCTTTAGCTCAGTTGGTAGAGCAGCTGATTCGTAATTAGCAGGTCGAGGGTTCAAGTCCCTTGAGAGGCTCAATAAAATAAGGGGTTTCAGAAAATACGACTGAAGCCCCTTTTTTATTTCAGGGCCATCATCTGTTTTTAAAGGCCTTGATTCCTGCGAACACGGCTTTAGGGCCAAGCTCATGCTCAATTCTCATTAATTGGTTGAATTTTTCAATCCGTTCACCACGGCATCCGCTACCCGTCTTGAGATGACCTGCATTTACGGCGACGGTAAGATCGGCAATAAAACTATCAGGGGTTTCGCCACTCCGGTGCGAAACGAATGCATTGTACCCATTTTTACAGGCAAGCTCTATAGTTTCAAGAGTTTCTGTAACAGTGCCGATCTGGTTCAATTTGATGAGAATGGAGTTGGCAACACCTTTGGAAATACCTTCTGCCAATATCTTTTTGTTTGTACAGAAAATATCATCTCCCACGATTTCTATTTTTTTACCCAGCACTTTTGTCAGATTCTGCCAGCCCGGCCAATCGTTTTCAGCCAATCCGTCTTCGAGCAGGATAATAGGATATTGGTTTACCCATGATTCCCAAAGCCTGATCAATTCATCACTGGAAATAGATTTTCCGGTACTTTTCGAAAATTTATATTTGCCATCTTCCCACAACTCACTTGTTGCCGGATCGAGACAAATACTGACATCTGCTCCAGGTTTGTATCCGGCCTTGACAATGGCTTCAAGAATTACGTCCACGGCTTCTTCATTCGATTTGAGATTGGGGGCAAACCCTCCTTCATCACCGACACCGGTATTGTAATTCTTCTTTTTCAGAACGGATTTCAAAGTGTGAAATACTTCTATCCCCATCCGGATTGATTCTGTGAATGAAGGGGCATTGTGAGGAGCAATCATGAATTCCTGGAAATCCACATTATTATCTGCATGAGCGCCGCCATTGATTACATTCATACATGGTACCGGCAAAAGGTGGGCATTTTCTCCCCCAAGATACCGGTACAATGGAATACCTGCATTTTTTGCTTCTGCCCGCGCATAGGCCATGGATACAGACAAAATGGCATTAGCGCCCAGTTTTGATTTATTTGCTGTTCCATCCAAACCAATCATTAATAAGTCAAGTTCCCGCTGGTTCTCAAATGACTTTCCCTGAATTGCAGAGGCGATAACTTTGTTGACATTATCCACCGCTTTCAGAACACCCTTTCCACCGTATCTGTTCTTGTCTTCATCCCGAAGCTCACATGCTTCCCGCTCACCGGTTGATGCTCCGCTTGGTACCATTGCATGACCGACGATCCCGTTTTCCAGCTCAAGAAAAGCTTCCACCGTTGGGTTTCCACGGGAATCTAAAATTTCAAACGCTTGAATTTTCTTAATTTTCATAATTTACTGATCTTATTTGTTAGTAATCGATGATATTCATTTCTGTTAAACTATAACGCCTATAATTAGCTGATAGTGTACTGTTCATTTTAAATGGATATTAAATATTGTGATAAAAAAATCCATTGTTGTGAATGGAATCAAAAATATAGCTAATTTTCAAACAAAAAAACAGATGATTGATTTCGAAGCATTGTTCAAAATAACTTACGGCTTATACATTGTAAGTTCAGGGGATAAAAACCACGGAAACGGATTTATTTCAAATTCTGTGTTTCAGGTTACAGCCGACCCTGCGACCTTTGCAATTTGCTGCAATAAAAATAATTATACCGCTGAATTTATTAAAAGAACGGGCGTTTATTCAGTTTCGGTCTTGCATACTGCAGCATCTCCGGATCTTTTTGGGCGATTTGGATACAGAAGTGGAAAGGATTTTGATAAAATGCAGGGTGTCAATGTTATCTATGGGGAAAATACAGCCGTACCGGTGGTATTGAATGACAGCATTGCTTTTCTTGAATGCAGGGTCCTTCAGACCGTTGATGTGGGTACCCATTTTTTATTTATTGGTGAATTATTGCATTCAGAGATCCTTGATGATTTCAAAGACCCTATGACCTATTCATATTACAGACAGACCCGGAAAGGCGTAGCTCCTAAGAATGCCCCCACATATATTGATAAATCAAAACTTGAGCCAAAGAAACAAGCAACTGCATTCAAAAAATACGAGTGTACAGCTTGCGGTTATATTTATGACGAAGCCATTGAAGGAATAAAATTTTCAGACCTGCCTGCTGATTGGGTTTGTCCCAATTGTGGAACCCCAAAAGAAGATTTTATTGAAATGCAATAAACCAATAATCAATAGTATAATAAAGGTAAAGCTGTCTCCGGGCAGCTTTTTTGTTAAATTCCTGAACGGTTTTATTTAAATGAATCCGGGTCACAAGTAGAATCATCCGGTTCAACGGATAAAACTGACAAGTGGTAAAATAATCTTTGAAGCGGTCTTTCATCCGGTATACTTTTATTGCTTTATCGACAGATTTAATTTTAACCTAAAATTAAACATCATGAAAAAGCTAATCATATTCACAATTATCGCCACAGGAGTGATATTTCTTGGAGTTAAACTAAGCCCATCAGCGTTTAGTAATATGACCAAGGTCATTGATAATACAGCAGCGATTCATTATCAGGTCGACATTCACCCTGATTGGAGAATCAACCAGAATGCCTGCCCACTGGAAGTACAAATGACCAATGGATCAGGAATGTTGATCGGACTGCCCCAACTTTATCACAAGGGCATGAATATTTATAACTTCTATGAAGTCGGGCCTGTTATGGGAAAAAGAGTAGCACAACTCCTTAATACGGATGAAGGCTTGCCCGATGATGTATGTATCCTTATTTCTTTGTCGGATTCACAATCAGGTACCTTTAATGATGGAGAGACTTATGCATTTAACTTGTTCGGGTCAGTGAAAGACATCAGTGTGCCGTTTAATACCACAGGGAATGAATAAGATGTAAATCCCGGAATATAGGAGGGATATATAAAAGATGAAACATTCTGAAAACAAGAGACCGTCCTCAAGGAGTGGTCTCTTTATATATTGTTCAGCGAATGAATTGTTTTACAAAGCTCAATGATCAGGGAAGGTTTCTTTTCAATTGCATTTCCTACAACCACCACATCGGCGCCTGCCGTGGCAGCTTCTTTAGCCTGGATGGCAGTACAAATACCTCCTCCAACGATCAATGGGATGGTGATATTCTGTTTGACTTTCTTAATCATCAGAGGTCTGACCGGGTTTTCAGCCCCGCTGCCTGCATCCATATAAATTAGCTGAAGACCGAGAAGTTCACCCGCAATAGCGGTACACATTGCAATATCATCTTGTTCTGCAGGAATTGGTTCGGTGTTGCTCATGTAAGATACTGCTGTATGATGGCCGTTTTCAATCAGCATATACCCGGTAGGCAAGATCTCAAAGCTACAGGTTTTAAGAAAAGGAGCAGCTATAACATGCTTTCCGATCAGCATTTCAGCATTTCTTCCGGAAATCAGCGATAAAAGAAGAAGACCATCGGCATTCGCCGGGATCATTAGTTGGTTTCCCGGGAAAAGAATTACCGGAGCCGAACAATATTTTTTCAGGGTATCAATGAATTTTTGATGTTCAGTTTCCATAACCAGACTTCCACCGTAAAACAGGAAATCCACCCCCGCTTTCTCAGACAATTCAACTATCGCCTTTATACCACTGAGCGTAAATTTATCAGGATCGATCAAGGTGGCAAATTTCTTTTTCCCGTCAGAGAATCTTTCCCTTATAACAGAATTTTTCGACATAAACTTTAATTAAAATACTGCAGATGCTATCTGCCTTATATTTTCTGATATCCCGATAGTAAAATAATGCAATACCGGAACCCCATACCTGATCAACTCCTTCGATTGTTGTATAGACCATTCAATTCCTGCATGAAAGGCCTCCTCATTGCTTTTGCACGCACCGATTGCTTTAACAAGATCTTCAGGGATATCAATGTTAAATACCTGGGGAAGGGTTTTTATATCATGTAAAGTAGTGATGGGCTTTAACCCTGGAATGATCGGAACTGTAATACCGGCATCTCTGCAGTTCTTCACAAAAGTAAAATATTTTTCATTATCGAAAAACATTTGCGTAATGATGTATTCTGCTCCGGCGTCAATTTTCTGCTTCAGATATTTTAAATCAGAGATCGTATTGGGTGCTTCAATGTGCTTTTCAGGATAACCCGCGACCCCCACGCAGAAGTCTGTGGAGGTCGTATTTTCCATTTCTTCATCAAGATACTTGCCTTGGTTCATGGCAACAATCTGCTGAACCAACCCGGCTGCATAGCAGTGTCCTTCTTTTTCAGGCACAAAATTCCGCATGCCTTTCGGAGGATCACCGCGAAGAACCAGGATATTATTAATTCCAAGGAAATGAAAATCGATCAATGCATACTCTGTGTCTTCTCTTGAAAATCCTCCGCAGATAAGATGAGGTACGACATCTATCGTAGGATATTTGTATTTAATGGCGGCTGATATTGCGACAGTCCCCGGGCGTTTTCTAACAGTCCTCTTTTCAAGTAATCCACTCTTGTGTTTTTTGTAAACAACTTCTTCCTGGTGATAAGTGATGTTAATAAAGGAAGGATTAAAATCCAGCAGGGGATCTATCGTCCGATAAATGCCTGAGATGTTATGCCCTTTCAAAGGGGGAAGCAGCTCAAATGAGAACAATGTTTTTTTTGATTGATTGATGTGGTCAATGACTTTCATTGTTAGTAGTTCAGGTTAGTGTTCAATAGTTTCTCTGCCAGTTCCAGAGTGATATTTTTTCTCCTTGCATAATCGTTTACCTGGTCTTTTCCGATTTTTCCCAGTGAAAAATAGTGCGATTCCGGATGGGAGAAATAAAAACCGCAAACCGATGCGGCAGGGTACATTGCATAATTTTCTGTCAGGATGATCCCGGTATGATTTTCCGGATCAAGCAATGAGAATAAAACAAGTTTCTCTGAGTGTTCGGGACATGCCGGATAACCCGGGGCAGGACGGATCCCCTGGTACTCTTCCTTCAGAATAGCAGTAATATCAAGATTTTCCTCACGAGCATAACCCCAGTATTCTTTTCTGACAAGCTGGTGCAGGCGTTCGGCAAAAGCTTCTGCCAGGCGATCGGTCAGGATCTTTACCAAAATAACTGAATAATCATCCAACTGACCCTCATAATAGTTTACCCATTCCTCAAGTCCAAGCCCTGCGGTCACAGCAAAAAATCCGATATAATCTATAGGGCCATTATCTCCAGGGGCAATAAAATCTGCCAGGCACAGATTGGGCGAGTTATCCTCTTTCTTCTGTTGATTCCTTAGAAACCGGAATATTTCAAGTGTCTTTGAACGCTTTTCATCAGTATAGATCTCAATGTCATCCCCAAAAGAATTACAGGGATAAAAACCGACAGCCCCTTTGGCGAGGACCATCTTTTTCATCACCATCTCATCCAGCATCTTTTGTGCATCATCAAATAATTTCCGTGCTTCGGTTCCTTTTACCGGATCCTCAAAAATAGAAGGGTATTTACCATTCATTTTCCAGGCATGAAAAAAGAAGGTCCAATCGATATAATTTCTGAGTTCTTCTAAAGGAAAATCATAAAAATACTTATTGCCTGTAAACGATGGTTTTTGGATCAGGTCAGGACTAAAGCTGAGTTTCAATTTTTTCTCACGCGCTTCACGCAAAGATACAAATTGAGATTCTGAGCGGGTGTCTTCATATTGTTTGCGAACAGACTGATAATGAAGTTTCATTTTTTTTCCGTAAGCTTCTTGATTTTCTGAAGAGAGAAGACCGGATAAAACTCCAGCACTCCTTGAGGCATCCCTTACATGCACAACCGGAGCAGTATATTGAGGATCGATCCGAACGGCCGTATGGATTTCGGAAGTAGTTGCCCCGCCTATCAGCAAAGGCAAGGATAACCCCATTCGCTGCATTTCCTTTGCAACGTGTACCATTTCTTCCAATGAGGGTGTGATCAATCCGCTTAAACCTATTACATCGACCTTTTGATCAATGGCTGTCTGAAGAATTTTATCCGCCGGAACCATGACTCCCAGATCAATTACTTCATAATTATTGCAGGCAAGAACGACCCCAACTATATTTTTCCCGATATCATGCACATCACCTTTAACAGTTGCCAGCAATATTTTCCCGGCGCTGTTTGAGACCATAGGATTTTCGACATTTTCCTCTTCTATATAAGGAAGCAGATGGGCAACTGCTTTTTTCATTACACGGGCACTTTTCACGACCTGTGGAAGGAACATTTTTCCTGATCCAAACAGGTCGCCTACCACGTTCATCCCATCCATCAATGGTCCTTCAATGATCTTTAGTCCCCGTTCATAATGCTGCCGGGCTTCTTCAATATCATCCTCTATATAATCCAGTATTCCCTTTATCAGAGCATGTTTAAGGCGTTCCTCCACGGTTCCTTTCCGCCATTCCTTTAGTTCAATCTCTTTTTTCCCCTTGTTCTTCAAGGTTTCTGCATACATGATCAATCGCTCGGTAGCATCTTTCCGGCGATTTAGTACCACATCCTCAATCAGTTTTAACAGATCTGGAGGAATCTCATCATAAACTGGAAGAGCTCCAGCATTTACAATCCCCATATCGAGTCCGGCCTGGATTGCGTGAAAGAGAAAAACTGAATGCATTGTTTCCCTGATGAGATCATTCCCCCTGAATGAAAACGACAGGTTACTGATTCCGCCGCTGACTTTAGCCAGTGGAAGATTTTCTTTGATCCAGCGTGTAGCCTTGAGGAACTCGACAGCATAATTATTATGTTCTTCCATTCCAGTGGCGATAGTCAGGATATTCGGGTCAAAAATGATATCTTCAGCAGGGAATTTGACTTCATTTGCGAGGATATTGTAAGCCCTCCGACAAACCAGTATTCTTCTTTCCAATGTTGTAGCCTGACCTTCTTCATCAAAAGCCATCACGATTACAGCGGCTCCGTATTTCATTATCTTCTCCGCTCTTGACTTGAATATTTTTTCGCCTTCTTTCAGGCTGATAGAGTTGACTATTGATTTACCCTGGGTACATTTTAATCCTGCTTCGATTACGGACCATTTAGAAGAGTCGATCATCACCGGCACTTTTGCCACATCCGGATCGGAAGCGACCATGTTGAGAAAACGGGTCATAGCTTTTTCTGAATCCAGCAATGCCTCATCCATATTCACATCAATAATTTGTGCGCCATTTTCCACCTGCTGACGGGCCACCACGAGGGCCTCTTCATATTTTTCATTCAGGATGAGCTTCGCAAATTGTCTTGAACCACTTACATTAGTTCGTTCACCGATATTTATAAAATTGCTTCCTTTAAAAATGGTGAGTGGTTCCAGTCCGCTGAGCGATAATTTATGCCTGGTAAGAGGAATCTGTCTTGGCTTTGCAGTCAATGCTGCTTCAGCAAACAGATGTATATGATCAGGAGTGGTACCACAGCAGCCACCAATGATGTTAACAAAGCCGCTGGCAAGGAAATCGCGGATATATGCAGACATCTTTTCAGGTGATTCATCATATTCACCAAATTGATTTGGAAGGCCGGCATTGGGGTAGGCACTAACATAAAATGGCGCTTTCATTGACAATTCTTCCAGGAAAGGACGTAATTCCTTTGCACCCAGGGAACAATTTAAACCAATGGAAAACAACTCAGGATGTGATAAAGAAGTTAGAAAGGCATCCAATGTTTGTCCGCTGAGGGTTCTTCCGCTCGCATCTGTAATTGTTCCAGAAATCATCAAAGGGACTGCAATATTTCTTTCTTTTCTGATGTCGAGAATCGCCATGATAGCAGCTTTGGCGTTCAAAGTATCAAAAATGGTTTCTACCAATAGGAGATCAACGTCTCCATCAAGCAAACCATTTACCTGCCCGGCATATGCATCGTACAAATCATCAAAAGTAACTGCACGGTAAGAAGGATCGTTCACATCTGGCGACATGGACGCTGTTTTATTTGTAGGTCCGATAGAACCTGCAACAAACCTGGGTTTACGGGGTGTAAGCAGGGTGTATTTTTCTGCTGCTTCTACTGCCAGTTGAGCAGCTCTTTTATTTATCTCATAAACAAAGGATTCCATGTGATAGTCGGACAGGGAAATCCGATTGCTGTTGAAGGTATTCGTCTCAATAATATCTGCTCCTGCCGAAAGATACTGTTCATGGATTTCACTGATAATTTGCGGTTGGGTCAGAACGAGCAAGTCGTTATTTCCTTTCAGGGAGTAAGGAAAATCACGAAAGCGATTGCCACGAAATCCTGATTCGTCCAGAAGATGGCGTTGGATCATTGTTCCCATGGCACCATCCAGGACCAGGATTCTACCGGATATTTCGTTCTCAATGTTTTTCTTCATTTTATCACATTCTTCTTCAAAGCACAGACCAGCATGTAATCAGAAATTCTTTCATAAAAGATGTCATAGGTTCCCACGCCATCAGGTGTCTTCATTTCTGCTGAACAATATCCTTTTTCATTACAAAGATAGTCAAACGAACCGATTAAGATATCGCGTTGAAAATCCACATCAGGCCTTCCATAGATCTTATAAAGAGATTCTTTAGCACCCCATACAACATATAACTTTTCCATTCTGTTGGTTTCACCGATATACTGATCTTCAACATTGGTCAAAAATTTGTCTTTGATTCTGTATATCCTGTCTTTGAGACGTTCAATATCTATTCCAACCGGGCGGTTGTTACTGGTGATCACGGCGGAATAATCTCCTGAGTGTGAAATAGAAAGATACGATCCGTTATTTTTTAAATGGGGTTTCCCGAAAGCATCATATTCAAGACAAACATCACGAGGAGATAGCATTTTTTTTAGCAGGACACGGTAACTTAGCCATTGTTTCTTCCTGACCTCGCTCTTAAAGGAAGCATATTGCTCCTCTTCCAATGGAGCAAGTTCTGCCTGTTCCTTCAGTTCCTCTTTTTCTTCAATAATTTTCCAAACGCCCAACCAGGTCTGACTTTCAATCTCTCTGTTAAGAATTAACGGCATTCCCCCATTCTTTATAAAAAAGTGCAAAAATACATTAATAAACTGTGGCAGTTCCTCTTATATTGTGTTTTTCAGATTTTTACTATGCAAAATTCATTTAAGGTCGAACACTTTTGGCGATTTCACCGGAAAGTCATAATTTTGCAGCAAGAATTATACAGATGGAACAGATAACAACAAATCACGAAAAAAATTACAAAGTAGCCGATCTTTCTCTGGCAAGTTGGGGTAGAAAGGAAATTGAAATTGCAGAAAAAGAAATGCCCGGTTTAATGTCGATCCGGAAAGAATATGCACAGGAAAAACCCTTAAAGGGTGCACGGATCAGTGGTTCTTTGCACATGACAATCCAAACTGCTGTACTTATTGAAACTCTGATTGACCTTGGGGCAGATGTCCGGTGGGCCAGTTGTAATATCTTTTCCACGCAAGATCATGCGGCTGCTGCTTTGGCCGTTAAAGGAATCCCTGTATTTGCCTGGAAAGGAGAATCACTGGAAGAGTACTGGTGGTGTACCAACCAGGCACTGACATTTCCTGGTGTTAAAGGTCCAAACCTTGTGGTTGATGATGGCGGTGATGCGACATTATTGATCCACAAGGGTTACGCTATTGAAAATGACCCTACACTATTAACAATCATACCTACAAACCAAGAAGAAAAAGCCATTAATGGGCTCCTGAAAATGCTTTATATCGAGAATAAAACTAAGTGGCATGACGTAGTTAAGGACTGGAAAGGCGTTTCTGAAGAGACCACGACAGGGGTGCATCGTCTGTACCAGATGAAAGAACAGGGAACACTCCTGGTTCCGGCGATCAATGTAAACGATTCGGTCACAAAATCGAAATTTGACAATTTATATGGTTGCCGTGAATCCCTCGCAGATGGGATCAAACGTGCAACTGATGTCATGATAGCCGGGAAAGTGGTTGTAATTTTAGGATATGGGGACGTAGGTAAAGGATGTGCAAAGTCTATGCGGGCATATGGTGCCCGGGTACTGGTGACAGAGATCGATCCGATTTGTGCTCTACAGGCTGCAATGGAAGGTTTTGAAGTAACTACAGTTGAGAATGCCCTGCCGGAAGGGAATATATATGTAACTGCAACAGGAAACAAAGATGTGATCACTGCAAAGCATTTGTCACTGATGAAAGATGAATCCATTGTTTGCAATATTGGTCATTTTGACAATGAGATTCAGGTAGCCCAAATGGAAGCATGGCCCGGAATTAAAAAAGTCAACATCAAACCACAGGTAGACCAGTATATTTTCCCGGATGGTAAAAAGATTTATTTACTGGCTGAAGGACGATTGGTAAACCTGGGTTGTGCCACTGGCCATCCTTCATTTGTCATGAGTAACTCTTTTTCGAACCAGACCCTTGCCCAAATAGATCTCTGGAAAAACAATTACAATGTTGATGTTTACAGGCTTCCTAAAAAGCTGGATGAAGAAGTTGCACGCCTGCATCTTGAACAACTTGGGGTGAAGTTGACAAAACTTTCCGAAGAACAATCCAGCTATGCCGGGATTCCGGTTGATGGACCTTACAAATCAGAACACTATCGTTATTAACAGAACTAAATTAATTAAAGATATAAAGAATGCCGCCATTGTAGGAAGTCTCATACTGTTTCATCGGATAGGAGGAAGGACCGGAATAAGGAGATCCATTAAGGAGAAGAAATTTAGAATTGCAGGAAGGGCAAACTGTTGTAATCCCCGAAGATTCCACCACCAATCTTGCAGTTGACTTGCTCCAATCATAAGGACAAGCACGTTCATAAGCCATAAACCCATTTGTGGAAGACCTGAAAACAATGATTCCTTCATACCCGCCTGTTAGGTATACCCAGCCATTCACAGTATTCAGAGCAAGGTACTCGGTGGAATTGGGATCAATGGCAATATTAACGGCGACAGTAGGTATCTCGTTTTGCTGACTCTCCTTTTTACATTGAGGGAGCATTAAAACCAACACTATTAATAACAAAAGAAAACCTGTATGACGAAATCCCGGCTTCATTTGGATTTTTCTTCAAAACGCAGGAATATCAATTATATTTTATTGTGATGAACTCGAATTACATTAAAACATTAGGCATCCTCTTTGTTCTTTCTGCCATGCTACTCTCTGCACCTGGCAGACCCTCATCATTTTCAGGGGGGAAAGATCCTGGCCAGAGAAAGATGGAAAAGGAAAAAGAGAAAAAAGACAAAGAAGTCAGAAAAAAGTACGAACAAGCCATCAAGCAGCATGAAAAAAATCAATCGGTGACTACCCGTTCAATGATGAAGGAGACAAAGAAAGAATCGCCGAAAAATACACCCCTTAAACCTTCTTCAGGAAAAAAATGCAAACAACACTAATAAAAGAATGACAGAGTGACAAAGTGAAAAAAGTTGGACAAGCGGACAGGCGGACAGTATGAAAAGTCACAAAGTCAAAGTGTTATGGTTTAACAGAATGTGAATTTTATAACAAGAATGCAACAATAATTTTTGACTGGTTTTATAATCGGAACACTAATCAGGATAATTGAACATTTATTTAGAAGGAATTTATATTTCACTCATCGGGTTAAAATCATTTGGAACTTATTTTAAAATGTTGTTACCTTTACCATCTTTTTAAGCCCGAAGTATAATTTAACATAAAATTAATGGTATGTTAAGACATTTACTGTTAGCTATTGTATTGGTTCTGACGTCAAGCTTGTTAGTCTTTTCACAGACCGGATCTGGTACCCTTAAGGGAACGATTAAAGATAAAAAGACCGGGGAAGCTATTCCTTTTGCTAATATCGTCGTAGAAGTCGGTGGTGTTCAGGTAGGTGGATCCACAACGGATATGGATGGAAATTACATGATCAAGCCCATTCCTCCGGGGAAAGTTGATTTGAAAGCCACCTATGTCGGTTATACTCCCTTTATCATGAAAGGGATTATCATCTATTCAGAAAAAATTGCTTTCCAGAATGTTGAGTTACAGCCTCAGTCTGTGAATCTTAAAGAAGTCGAAATTGTAGAATATAAAGTACCTTTAATCTCGAAGGACCAAACGGTTTCCGGTGGAACAGTAGATGCAGAAGATATTGCTAAAATGGCCAATAAATCCGCCGATGCAGTTGCCGCAACGGTTGGCGGTGTAAGTACGGATGCCAATGGCGCTATTACAAGCATGCGTGGTCAGCGTTCAACAGGTACGGTTTATTATATTGATGGTATCAGGGTAATCGGAAGTAATGTGCTTCCTCAATCCTCTATCGAACAGGTCGAAGTCATCCTGGGTGGAACTCCAGCAAGTTATGGAGATGCCACTGGAGGGATTATCAGTGTAACTACAAAAGGACCATCAAGGGATCTCAGTGCAGGGGTTGATGTCCAGACATCAGAGCTTCTTGACCGGTTTGGTTATAACAGGGTCGGAATAAACCTGACAGGTCCTTTATTTTCTAAAAAGGATTCCGTTACTAAGACCAAAACGCCGATAATGGGCTATTTTTTAGCCGGTGAATTTGTTTACCAGAAAGATGGTTATCCCAGTGCAACAAAATATTATAAGGTCGATGATGATGTTCTGAATAATATTCGCTACCATCCAATCCGGCTATCCTCGAACGGCCAGGCAATTCTGCTTAGTGCCGATTTCCTGACAATGAACGAATTGGAGCAATCCAAAATTTCACAGAATACTCCGGTATATAATATTAATGCATCCGGAAAACTTGATTTCCGTCTTTCTCCCACCATCAACATGTCATTTGGCGGTACCTTACAGTATAATGATAATTACGGATTCAACTATTATCAATCACTGGCTGATTATATGTATAATGTGCACAATACAAGCAGCACCTGGAGGGTAAATGGCAGATTTACCCAGCGTTTTCCTACAGCCAATGAAAGTAAATCTTTTGTTAAAAACGTATATTACTCCATCGGTGCTGACTATTCAAGAACTGATGCTAAGTCAGAAGATGCCCAACTGCAGGAAAACCTTTTTAAATATGGTTATATCGGGAGTTTTGCGACCCAATCAGTGCGTGCCTATACCAGTACCCTTCAGAAGGACTCTGCAACCGGTAAATTAGCACATCTGCAAAACGGTGTAAGGGATACAGGGGTAATTTTCACTGCCAATAATTATAACCCTGAATCGGTTGCCTGGGTGGATGAATATTATAAACTCCTACCAAAAGTCGGTGCAGATGGCACAGGTTATTACCTTAATACCGATGATATAGTCGGAAACAATGGGCTTATTAATGGAAGTCAACCCCAGAGTATCTATGGTGGAATGTGGGCAAATGTAGGAACACGAACAACCGGTTTCTCATACAGTGAGGCTGATCAGTTTAATGTTCAGGCTTCTTTTGCAGGCGACTTCGGCCATCATGAAATACAGGTTGGATTGCAATACCAGCAAAGGAAAGTCAGTTCTTATGGCGTGGATGGGGTTGATATGTGGTCGTTGATGAGGCTTGAAACCAATTCGCAGATCGCTGAACTGGATGCTTCCAATCCTCAGCTTGTTTACAGGGATGGAGTTTTTATGGATACCATAAATTATTACAGGAAATATTCCGCGACCTTACAGAAGAATTTTGATATCAGTTTGAGGCAAAAACTGGGATTGCCTGTCGATGGAACCGATTATATCGATATCAATTCCTATAATTACGATGCAGGTACTATCAATTATTATGATAAAAACGAGAAACTTCATACTTTGAAGGTGGGTAGCAACCTGCTAAACATTAATATGTTCACCCCTGACGAACTATTCGAGGGAGGGTCATCTCTTGTCAGCTATTCCGGATACGATTATACCGGCAAAAAACTGACA
>CAZUYY010000015.1:0-1158 GCA_964624935.1 uncultured Prolixibacteraceae bacterium | reverse complement strand
CTGACAAGTAATCCGACCCTGGATGATTTCTTCAATGGCACGGATGCCAACGGTAATTATACGCGTGAAATCGCCGCTTTCCAGCCCATTTATATGGCGGGATACATTCAGGATAAATTTGCCTTTAAAGACCTGATTTTTAATGTTGGTTTACGTGTTGACCGCTTCGACGCAAACCAGATGGTACTGAAAGATCCCTACTTGTTTTTCCCGGCTAAAACAGCCGGAGAACTTGATCCTCATATATGGGGGAATATTCCAAGTAACATTGGTAGTAATTTCGTTGTATATGTTGATGATCCTTCGAATCCTACAACAATTACCGGTTATCGTAGCGGAAACCAATGGTACGACAAAAATGGAACACCTGTTACAAGCCCTCTCATTGTTGACCCGACAGGAGTAAAGCCCTATCTTGAAAACCCATCCAATACTACAATGAGTACAAATGTGTTCAAGCAATACGACCCTCAGGTTAATTATATGCCCCGTATCTCCTTTTCTTTCCCGATATCGGATGATGCATTGTTCTATGCCCATTATGACATTCTTACACAACGGCCTTCGAGTGGATATGATCAGATAAACCCAGTAGCCTATTATTTCATTAATGTTGTTGGTCCTTCAGGAGGAACTATTACAAATCCTGATTTGAAACCTGAAAAAACCATCGATTATGAATTGGGGTTCCAGCAAAAAATCAACAATGCATCTTCTTTAAAGTTATCCATGTTCTATCGTGATATGCAAGATCAAATTCAGCAATTCCGTCTAAGCGGTGCGTGGCCAGCTACATATTATTCCTACACCAATATTGACTTTGGTACAGTAAAAGGACTTACCGCATCCTATGACTTAAGAAGGACAGGAAATGCAAGGGTCAGGTTCAGCTACACATTACAATTTGCCGATGGTACCGGTTCGGATGCAGACGCGGCTTCGACACTTATCAGATCAAATCAGCCGAACCTCCGTACAACCAATCCTTTAAATTTTGATCGGCGTCATCAGTTCAATGCAGAATTTGACTATCGCTGGGGCATTGGGAAAGATTATAATGGACCGGTAATTAATCGCAAAAAGAAAGGAAAGTCTCCTGTGCAGATATTTTCAAACCTTGGGGCAAACCTGACCCTGACGGGGGGCTCAGGAACACCT
>CAZUYY010000014.1:11330-15327 GCA_964624935.1 uncultured Prolixibacteraceae bacterium | reverse complement strand
TGTCACGGTCACGGTATTGTTGGTTGCAGTGCCGCCTGCCGTGATTGTGCCTCCCGAAGAGACTGACCAGATATAGTTAGTCATGCCTGCCTGCGTTGTGTAGACATTTCCAGTTGATGTTGCACAAACAGATGTCGGGCCTGTAATTGTGGGGGTTGGTAATGGGTTGACGGTAATATTATAAACCGTTGGTGACGTTGCGGTACAGCCATTAACGTTGGTGTAGTTTACACTGACTGTTTGAGATCCTGCGGTATTCCATGTAACAGTGACAGTATTGCTGGTTGCAGTGCCGCCTGCTGTGATTGTGCCTCCGGAAGAGACTGACCAGATGTAGTTAGTCATGCCTGCTTGCGTTGTGTAGACATTTCCGGTTGATGTTGCACAGACTGATATTGGGCCAGCAATCGTGGGGGTCGGTAATGGGTTGATGGTAATGTTATAAACCGTTAGTGCCGCTGCGGTGCAGCCGTTAGAGTTGGTGTAGTTCACACTTACTGTTTGAGATCCTGCAGTATTCCAAGTAACAGTGACAGTATTGCTGGTTGCATTGCCTCCAGATGTTATTGTGCCTCCGGAAGAGACTGACCAGATGTAGTTAGTCATGCCTGCTTGCGTTGTGTAGACATTTCCGGTTGATGTTGCACAGACCGATGTTGGGCCAGCAATTGATGGTGTTGGCAGGGGATTTACGGTAACAGGAACACTGGTTCGTGTGGGACTTGGGCCACAAGTGCTGTCCTGGACATACCAGGTAGTACTGGTTGTCAATATTGGTGTTGTATAACTGGTTCCATCGTGCAGCCATGTTCCACCTGTTGCTGCACTATACCATTCAAGAGTACCTGTACCGGTTGCACTGAGGGTTGTTGAATGTCCAGTGCATATATTTTGATTTGCCGGAGGTGTCGTATTTGTCGGGGGAGTTGGTAAAATGCATGAGGGAGTATATTCCCAGAAATCATTTTTATAAACATTTGAGTCTACTCCGATACCAATATACCCTCTATTACCAATACTAAAACCGACAGCCGAGCATCGAGCAGTTAAATTGGCTTTCTGTGTCCATGTATTGGAAGAAGGATCATATTCCCAAAAATCGTTAAGGTAATGAAAATCATTAACCCTTCCACCTCCGATATACCCTTTGTTTCCATTACCAAAACCAACAGCGAAATATCTTGCCAATCCTCCGAAATTGGCTTTTTGGGTCCAGGTATTAGTAGCAGGATCATATTCCCAAAAGTCTTGTAATACCCAGGGGCTTTGGGCACATATTCCGGTCCCGATATACCCTTTATCTCCAATACTAAAACCAACAGCACAAAATCGACCAGTTCCTCCGACATTGGCTTTCTGTGTCCATGTGTCGAAAGAAGGATCATATTGCCAAAATTCAATATTATAGGAGCCGTTTAGCCCCTGCCCGGTTCCAATATACCCATAATTTCCGATACTAAATCCAACAGCATCCATTCTAACGGTTCCCCCATAATTAGCTTTTTGTGTCCAGGTATTTGCATTAGCATCATATTGCCAAAAGTCGTCATAGAAGCCGTTTATCCCCCACCCGGTTCCAATATACCCATAATTCCCGATACTAAATCCAACTGCTTCGCTCCTTGATCCGCCTCCAAAATTAGCTTTCTGGGTCCAGACATTTGTAGTAGTATCATATTCCCAGAAATCGTTGTAAAAATTTCCGAGTCCGTCATAACCGGTTCCGATATACCCTTGGGTACCTATACTGAAACCAACAGCTTCCCATCTCGGAGATCCAGCGAAATTAGCTTTCTGGGTCCATGTATTGGGTGCCTGTGCTAAAGAGTTGACAGAGAAGGAAATGAGGGTAATGATGACTAAAAGAGTATAAAGCGGTTTCATGATGATTTGTGCTTTATATACCTGTATTATTTACGATTTACGATTGTGGATTTACGATTGATTTTGGATTTCTGATTTACGATGTACGATTTTTTGATCGTCAATCTCAAAACGTTATTTGCAATTCCAAATTCTGCAATATAATTCCACTTTTGTGCTTCGTAATTAAAAAATGCTTTTAGCAAAGTTAAGGGATATTGCAACAATATTGACTTCAATTAAAAAAAGTAACAGAGTGACAGAGTGACAGAGGATGGAAGGCGGACAAGCGGACGGGGAGCAAGGGCGACCGCAAGGGTCGCCTACGGCCTGTTCAGGATAAATTTGATGTAGCAGATCTTTTTGCCGATGTTCAGCCACATTTTTTCATAATAGGTCTGGATGGAGATTACTTCTTCGGAGCAACCGGAATGGTAGAGGTCGTTGGTGGAATATAGAACTTGATGTTGGTGGCGGGTGATTATTTGAAGGGTGTAGTTATAGAAATCCTGGTTGTCTGTTTTCAGGTGAAGAACGCCTTCTGGACATAAAAGCATTTTATAGCGGTCGAGGAAAAGCGGGGCAGTGAGGCGTTTTCTTTCTTTGCCGGGCTGTGGGTCGGGGAATGTGATCCATATTTCCGAGATCTCGCCGGGGATGAAGAATTTGGTTATATGGTCGACTTGGGTTCTTATGAAGGCAACATTCTTCATCTTTTGTTCTTGTACTGTCCTGGCGCCACGCCATAATCTGGCGCCTTTGAAGTCAATGCCGATGAAGTTCTTTCCGGGATATTTTTCTGCCAGTCCGACCGTGTATTCGCCTTTCCCGCAACCCAGTTCAAGAATAATGGGATTCTCGTTAAAGAAAAAATCCTTATGCCATCTGGACCAGAATTTAAAATTTTCTTCAATTTCGTTAAAGCGTGGTTGGAAAAGGTGAGGGAAAGTCAGATTTTCCCGGAAGTGGATAAGCTTCTTTTTGGGCACGGGGGCTCTTATTTTGTCAGTAACCAGGCTGAGGAATAGTTTCCGGAGCGGAGTGCTGCAAGTTGGCTGATGGCTTCGTCCCGGCCGGTATAGCTGCCGATACTTACCCTGAACAAGCCGGTGGCGGTTATGTCACAGATGGTTCCATCATATCCTTCCTCTTTCAGTTTTACAACCAGGTTATCCGCATTTTCACGAAAACGGAAGGCGCCAACGATAATGGCATAAGGTTTATTAATATCAGAACCAGATGCTTCTCTGGCTTCAGGCTTAACTTCTTGTGATACAGTGGAAGGTGCAGGCTGATCCTGACCGGCAATCTTCTGAAGAGGATGTACCGATTTTTTTACCGGCAGAATGATCTTTGGGGACTCGGTGATTCTTTTTACGGCGGGAGCTGATCCGGGAAAGAGGAACCCGGTGTAATTCTGCTTAAAACTCCTTATCTGATCAATGTTTGAGAGGCTGAGGAAGGTGGCGAGACCAACCGGAAGCGCCATTACGGCAGCCCATTTCATTGTCCGGGACAGCTTTCCTGATCTAACGGGAGCAGCAGAGATCTGACGGACCGGTTTTTTCCATGATTCATCCTGTCTTCCTGAGCGGCTTATCGCAGGTGAGACCAACGAGGTCAATCCAAAAGAGTCCGGCAGATAATTGACAGAGATATCCTGTTCAAACTGAAGGATCCCATTGGTTTCTTTTACGATCTTCCCAACTCCTTCTATTACAAGCTCATGTCCGGTTTCCAGTTGCCGGTTCCAAGTCACCAGCATCTCCCGGATCATATCTATGGCATGTGAATAAGGGATCTGTTCTGTCTGTGAGATGCGTGAAGCGAGCAGACCGTCATTTTGTTTCAGATGGATGTTGAACAGCAGGGATTTATAAGGAGGATAAAAGGTATTGTAAACGGGGTTGATCCTGGCGGGGGAGTAGTTGCCTATGAATCCACCAAATCCGGGAATGATCACACAATCATGCTCGTATAAAAGTTCTTGGATGTATTTTTCGATGTTGGTGTTCATTCAAGGTTAAGTGTTAAGTGTTAAGTGTGAAGTGTGAAGTGTGAAGTGTGAAGTGTGAAGTATAAGGACGGCACTTCCCAACAAGAGAGAGGGGACTAAGGTACAAAAAACGGGTGG
>CAZUYY010000014.1:0-11230 GCA_964624935.1 uncultured Prolixibacteraceae bacterium | reverse complement strand
TAAGGACGGCACTTCCCAACAAGAGAGAGGGGACTAAGGTACAAAAAACGGGTGGATATTGTCAGGGGATGTTCGTAATTTTTAATAAATCAGCCGGAGTGTCTATGGAAATACTTTCATAATCAGTTTCTCTGACGAGGAGGGGATAACCATTTTCGAGCCAGCGAAGTTGTTCCAGGGACTCGGCTTTTTCGAGAGGGGAGACCGGAAGCCGGGTGATTGCGTTTAGGATTGCCGTGCGGTAGCCGTAGATCCCGATGTGTTTGTAATAATCTGCTTTCTTCAGCCAGTCGACGGGATCGCTTCCCCGCAGGAAAGGGATCGGGTGCCTGCTGAAATAGAGGGCAATGTGATTTTTATTAAAAACCACTTTTACCACATTCGGGTTCAACAGGTCGTCGGGTTGAGTGATTTTTTTTATCAGCGTTGCGAGAGATACATTTTCCGAAAGGAAACATCCGGCAAGCTGTGCGATCTGCTGAGGGTCAATGAAGGGTTCATCGCCCTGGATGTTGATCACTGCATCAAATGCTGATCCGCCGGGGAATCTTTTTATAACTTCATTGCATCTTTCGGTTCCGCTGTTCAGGTTTTCGTGAGTCATCACCACATTTCCGTGAAAAGAGCGGATGCAGGCGGCAATCCTTTCATCATCGGTAGCAACGATCAATTCATCGAGGAGGAGGCATTTCTTAGCTTGTTCATATACCCGCCGGATCATGGGTTTCCCCATGATGTTCGCCAGGGGTTTTCCCGGGAAACGGGTAGAACTGTAGCGGGCCGGTATTATCCCAAGTATCTTCATACAGTTAAAAAAGTCCGTGCAGTTCAGCGTTGATGCGTTCGATAACGTTTCCGAGGTGATCGGGATTTTCGGTAATGTTCAGGTTGTCGACCTCGACGATCAACAGTTTTCCGAGGTTATAGCCGGATATCCAGTCTTCGTAACGTTCGTTCAGGCCTTTCAGGTAATCGAGTCGGATGGCGCTTTCATATTCGCGACCCCGTTTCTGGATCTGGTTTACGAGTGTGGGGACGCTGGCCCGCAGGTATATGAGCAGGTCGGGAGCCTGGATGAAGGAGCACATCAGCGTAAAAAGAGAGGTGTAGGTTTCAAAGTCCCGTGTGCTCATAAGATTCATGGAGTGGAGGTTGGGTGCAAAAATATAGGCATCCTCATAGATGGTACGGTCCTGAACCACCGTGGATTTCGATTTCCGGATGTCGACCACATGGCGGAAGCGGGTATTCAGAAAATATATCTGCAGGTTGAACGACCAACGCTGCATGTCTTCATAAAAACTGTTGAGGTAAGGGTTTGTGTCCACATCTTCATAATGTGGTTTCCAGCCAAAATGTTTAGCCAGCAGACCGGCCAACGTTGTCTTTCCCGATCCGATATTTCCTGCGATTGCAATGTGCATAATCCTGTTTCTAATACATTTCAAACTTAGACAAAAATATCATAAGGCAAGAGAAATGTTAATAAGAATTTATTCACACAAAAAGATTATTTACGATTGGACGATTTTCGATTCCCGATTGAATTTTTTGATTGACGATTTACGATTATTCGCTCCGGCACTTTAAAAAAATCGGCCTACTCTGAAGTGGCTTTTTTTACTGCGAAGACGCTAAAAAGCGCTAAGAAGGATATGTTGCTTAGAACCTCAAATAAAGATTCACATAACATTTTGCATTCTGATTATTTCTTCAATATACTTTCTGTCGTTGGAGAGGCGTGGGACTTTGTGCTGGCCACCGAGCTTGCCTTTGGATTTGAGCCAGGAATAGAATGTGTTTTTAGGCATTACCCGGACGATGGGTTCGCCTAGGATCATGTCGTGGTACCGTTTGGCTTCATAATCTGAATTCAGGGATTTCAGGGCATTGTCGAGTGTGTTTGTGAAAAAGCCGAGATCGGCGGGTTCTTTTTCAAATTCGATGAGCCATTCGTGGGCACCGCGTTTTTCCTTATTAAAATAGACCGGACCGGCGGTGTATTCTGAGATGATTGCCTGGCATTTTTCGCAGGCTACTGCAAGAGCTTTTTCGGCATTGTCCATGATCACCTCTTCCCCAAAAGCGTTAATAAAGTTCCGTGTCCTTCCCGAGATTTTGATCCTGTAAGGATTCAGGGAGGTGAATGTTATCGTATCTCCGATCAGGTAACGCCATAATCCTGCGTTTGTCGAGATCACGAGGGCGTAGTTAACGCCAGTCTCCACTTCTTCCAGTGAGAAGGTATCCGGGTGATCTGCTCCCAACCGGTCGATGGGAAGAAACTCATAATAGATGCCATAATCGAGCATCAACAGCATATCGTCCACATGATCGCGGTCCTGGATACCAAAAAACCCTTCGGAGGCATTGTAGGTTTCAAGATAATTCACTTCAGGCGACGGCAGCAACCGGTAAAACTGTTCCCGGTAAGGAACAAAATTCACGCCTCCATGAATAAACAGCTCGAATCGTGGCCAGACTTCGAGGAGGTTGGGTTTTCCGGTGATCTCGAGCACTCTGCGGAACAGCAAGAGCGTCCAGGAAGGGACGCCGGAAGCGCTGGTAACGTCGTGGTTTCTCGTTGCGCAGGCCATTTTTTCGATCTTATTTTCCCATTCATCCATCAGGGCGATGGAGAGGGTGGGGGTGCGCATGAATTCCACCCAGAACGGCAGGTTCTGAATGATGATGGCAGAGAGATCTCCTTCATAATAGAACGACTCATTCTTTATTTCGGTGATCTGGCTGCTTCCACCCATGGCAATTCCTTTTCCATCGAACAGGAGGGTGTCGGGATGATTGTTGCAATAGATGGAGAGGAGATCCTTTCCGCCTTTAAAATGACATTCTTCGAGCGATTCTTCACTCACCGGAATGAATTTGCTTTTATCGCAGGTGGTTCCCGATGATTTGGCAAACCATTTGATTTCGGAAGGCCATAATATATTCTGTTCACCTTTCCTGAGCCTTTCGATATAAGGCTTCATGGTATCATAATCGTTCAATGGTACGCGCGACCTGAATTCCCGGGGAGTTATGATTGATTTATAATCGTAGGTATGGCCCCATCCGGTATTTTTTGCCTGGCTAAGCAACCGGGTGAACCAATCAAGCTGGACTTCATGGGGATATTTCATGAAGAGTTCCATTTGATGGATCCGCTGTTTCATCAGCCAGGAAAGAACAGAATTTATAAGCGCCATGATTCAATCGTTGATCAGGAATCAAAAATACAATATATGACGGACACAGGGATCAACGACATTTTATTTTAACCGATTCTAAATTAACTCTGTTCCCAATACCCTAACAGCACATATTCAACGCATACCTAAAAATTACCCCACCAGCTTCCAAAGTAAAATCCGTTCGGGTTGATTTCAGATAATATTTCTCAATAAATTTGGAATCAAAATTCTTTTACCGTACATTTGTGGGACATAACAATTACGATCTTTGCTAAAGAACTAAACCTTAAGATTACTCTGAAAAGTCTTCTTTTACCTCAAAAGCGCTAACGTGCCTGCCAGCAGGCAGGGACGCTAAAAAGCGCTAAGAAGTATGATGATTGACAATTGGTATTGGGTGTTGGGTATTGGGTATTGGGTATTGGTTTTTTTTGAACAATCGAATATCGATCAACGCCTGCCGGCAGGCAGGCAGGATTTTTGAAGGAAGATTAAAATTAGTTTCCGGTATGGACTCAACTTTTACTTAAAATAACAACTAACCTAAACTATCTGATCTATGAAAATTCTGGTTTTGAATTGCGGAAGTTCTTCTATCAAGTATCAGCTCATTGACATGAGCAAAGAGTCTGAATTGCTTTCAAAGGGGTTACTGGACAGGATCGGGCTGGAGAGCAGCCTGCTGACCCATGAGGTACCGGGGAGAAACAAGTATCAGACAACTCAGTTCGTGCCTGATCATCAGGTGGGAATCAATCTTATCCTGCGAATCCTCAAGGATCCGGAATATGGCGTGATTGCGGATGAGAGCGAGATTGCGGCTGTGGGGCACCGGGTGGTGAATGGCGGGGAGAGTTTCAAGACCAGCGTACTGATCACTCCTTCTGTCAAGAAGGCTGTAGAACGGTGCATTGAGATCGCTCCGTTGCATAATCCCGCCAATCTCAAAGGAATCGTATCCATTGAATCCATTCTTCCGCATGTCCCGCAGGTGGCAGTCTTCGATACTTCCTTTCACCAGACCATGCCTCCGTATGCATACATTTATCCGATCCCGTACGAGCTTTACGAGAAGTACAAGATCAGAAGGTATGGCTATCACGGCACCTCACATAAATATGTAAGCCAGAAAGCTTGCCGGTACCTTGGCAGGGATTTTTACAATATCAACATTATCACGTGTCATTTAGGGAACGGATCGTCGGTGACGGCGATCAAGCATGGACAGTCGGTAGATACTTCCATGGGATTCACGCCGGTGGAGGGGCTGATGATGGGTACCCGCAGCGGGGATGTGGATCTCGGCGTACTGCTTTATCTTGCCGAGAAGGATAATCTCAGCATGAAGGAGACGAACAATCTTTTCAATAAAAAGAGCGGGGTGCTGGGCATCTCGGGGGTGTCTTACGACATGCGGGATGTGGAGACTGCGGCGGAGAAAGGAAATGTACGAAGCCGGCTGGCGCTGGATATGTTTGCATACCGGGTAAAAAAATACATCGGGTCGTATGCGGCAGCCATGGGGGGGGTCGATCTTATCGTATTCACGGGAGGGATCGGGGAGAATGATATCGAGACCCGGCGCAAGATCCTTGAAGGACTTGAATTTATGGGCATTGATTATGACAATGAACGGAATTCGTTGCTCAAGGGCAAAGAGTTGATCCTCACGCGGCCGGGGTCAAAAGTGATCGCCATGGTTATGCCTACGAACGAGGAGCTGGTGATTGCTATCGATACCTATAATATTGTTACAGATTCTGATCTTAAATTTTAATAGTGTTAAGGGTTAAGTGTGAAGTGTGAGGTGTGAGTAAGTGCAGAGCATAAGAGGGAGGGGACTCAATATTCAACTTAAAAAGAATTACCGGATTTGTAAACTTAAAAAACTGAAAAAATGGAAAAAGTTAAATTGTACATTGTTGAGGATGAGGTTATCATCGCCAATGATTTGAAGAACCGCCTAACCGCTTCGGGGTATGATATCCTGGGGATGGACGGGAAAGGGGAGGCTGCCATTGAATCCATTGATGCGCTTGCAGCCGCGGGCAAGCAGCCGGATATTATTATCATGGATATTACGCTTGCGGGGAAAATGAATGGCATTGAAGCGGCGAAGATCCTGTCGGAGAGACATCATTGCGGCATCATCTTTCTGACATCCATGGATAAGGTGGAGGCCTTCAACAAGACTTTCTCCATCAAGCCTTATGCTTACATCTTCAAGCCGGTTGACATTGATCTGTTAAAGATGGCCATCGAGCTTTCCAACTATCAGCGCAACCTTGAGATTTCGCAGAAGAAAGCCATTGCGGAGCTGAAGATTGAAGTTGAGCAGCGGAAGAGAGCGGAGAAGGAGACGGAAATGCGGCTGCAGGAGAAGATCAAGGCAGAGCATAAGGTCAACCAGTTGCACAGGCAGAAGCATCAGATCGAGATGGATCTGATCAACCGCGAGCTGGCTACTTCTTCGATCTTTATTTCCCAGAAGAACAAGATCATCGGGCTAATACGGAAAGATGTGAACCGGTATCTGAGGAAGGGGAAGGCCATTACGAAAAACGATTTTGTCAAGATCCTGAAGACGATTGACGAAAATGTGAAGTTCGAGAACGACTGGTATCGCATCAAGGCTCATTTTGAAAAGATCCATCCGGGGTTTTTCGACCGGCTTCGTGAAAAGTTCCCGCAGCTCACACCCAATGATCATAAGCTCTGTGCCCTGCTGCGCATGAACCTGAGCACAAAAGAGATCTCGCAGATCCTGAAGATCACCGCACCAAGCACAGAAATTTCCCGTATCCGGCTCAGAAAGAAATTAGCACTTCCCAAACATGTAAATCTTGTACAGTTTATTTGCCTGGTCTGACAAAGACGCAAATAGTGTAAGGTCAAAGTTATTTGAATAATTGCATAATCGATCAACGAGATCTGATTTCCGATCTTACTTCAAAATTCGTTGATCAATATTAAATTATCCAATACCCAATACCCAATTACAATTCCGCCATCAATTCGTCTGTCAGGGTGAGGTTGTGATAGACATTCTGGACGTCTTCATCTTCTTCGATGATATCGATGAGTTTCAGTACTTTTCTTGCGGAGTCGGTGTCGAGTGTTTCAGTGGATTTTGGGATACGCTGCAGTGAGGCGCTTTCGGGTTCGATATTCAGATGTTCCAGTTTTTTCATCATGTTGCCGAAGTCTTCCATGGCTGTGGTGATGGTGAAGGCATCGTCTTCGAGGCTGATATCTTCGGCGCCGGCGTCGATGACCTCCATCTCGAATTCTTCCAGATTGAGATCTCCTTTGGGGATGACAAAGATCCCTTTGCGGTCGAAGAGGTAGTTGAGTGAGCCGTTTTTGCCCAGTTCTCCGCCGTGTTTGTTAAAATATGCCCTGATGTTGCTGACGGTGCGCTGGATATTATCTGTCGTGGCATCGACGAAGATGGCAATCCCGTGAGGTCCTTTCCCTTCGTAGGTAGTTTCGATGAGCGTAGCGGTATCTTTTTCCGAACCTTTGTTTATGGCGCGTTGGATGGTCTCCTTGGGCATGCTGGCGCCTTTTGCATTTGCTATGGCGAGCCGCAGGCGGGGGTTGTGTTCCGGATCGGGGCCGCTTTCTTTCACAGAAATTGTAATGTCTTTAATGATTTTAGAAAAGATCTTGGATCGTTTGGCATCCAATGCTCCTTTCTTTCGCTTGATGGTTGACCATTTATTGTGTCCGGACATAAAGGTTCAGATTGGTTGTTATTCTATGATCTTTGGATTTTTGGAAATTTTCTGCGTAAAAATAATAAAAATTGGCTTATTTATACAAAAACCCGTGGTAATTTTGGTTCCGGCAATCTTTTAAAAGTTTAATAATGAATCCACACTGAAAAGGCTTTTTTTTAACGCAAGGACCCCACCCCCGGCCCCTCCCCCAAGAGGGAGGGGAGTTGAAACAATACAATTTGCATAGTTAAAAAGAGTTATATAGATGGCGCTAATAAGTCCTGATGGACTCAATAATTGTAAATATAAAAATTCATTCTAAATTTTAAATCATCTAATCGTAAATTAAAGTGTTCCGGTCGAAATGGTTTTTCCTTGCTGCATTGCTGTTGCCTCTCCTTCTTTGCCGTTGTGCCAATCCGATGGCGCCTGAAGGCGGGATCAAGGATGTTGTGCCGCCGAAGGTGCTTTCCTGTGATCCACCTGCGTATTCCATAAATTTCCATAAAAAAGAGATCAAGATCACTTTCAATAAATACATTCAACTGAAAGATCAGAGCAACCAGGTCAACATTGTTCCGCAATTGGTTTCTCATGCTGATTTCCGGCTGCATGGAAAATCCATCTTTGTCAAGCTGCCGGATACGCTGAAATCGAATACGACCTATGCCATTCATTTCGGCGAGGCCATTGCAGACATTACGGAGGGTAATGTGTTGCATGATTACACCTATGTGTTCTCGACGGGTTCTTATATTGATTCGCTGAGTTTGTCGGGGAAGGTTCTCACTGCCTTCGATCTTGTGCCGCAAAAGGATGTGATTGCGATGCTTTATATCAATGAGAACGACACGCTTCCATTAGACTCATTGCCTCTTCACGTGAAGCCTTATTATTATACGAAGACGAATGATAATGGCGAGTTTCATTTTACGAACCTGCGGGATGTGCCATTTCTGTTATTCGCATTAAAAGACCTGAATAATAACTATATTTTCGACCAGGCAAGAGAGAACGTCGCTTTCTGCGACAGTCTAATAAAAGGAGTGTATATTAAACCCCTTCCACCTGAGAACCGGAAAAAAGATTCCCTATCGAAACGTGATACAAGCGTCATAATAAAAGATACCCTATCTAAACGTGATACAAGCGTCCTGAAGAAAGACACAGGGAAACTCAACAAACAGATGGTGCCTGTCTATACCCTGATGCTGTTTGAAGAATTTGATTCCACGCAGAAAATCCTTAAAGCAGATATGGTGAATGATTACCAGGTCGGTATCTATTTCCGTCATCCGTCAATCAAACCGGAATTCATCCCGTTGAATATCCCGGACACTGCAGGATGGATGATCCCTGAGTTCAATGCGAGGAGGGACTCGGTATTTTTATGGATGAAAAATACAGGGAAAGATTCTCTTTACCTCCGGTTGGCAGACAATGGCAAGACTCTTGACACGGTGGGGATCGATCTAAGAAAGAAGACACCGAGAAAGAGGAAAGCAGATAAAGGCGTTGCCAAACAGGCAAAGTTGGGTTTTACGACCAATATGCCGGATGGCCGGTTCAATCAGTTCAGAAATGATCCCGTGATCATTTTTGCTTACCCGTTATCCGGTTATGATCTTTCCCGGATCCTGTTGGTAGATGGCAAGGATACCGTAAGACCGAAGCTGGCTTTTACCGATTCGGTCAAGAGAAAACTCCGTGTTTTCCATAAGTGGAAAGAAGACCATCCTTACCGGTTGATCCTTCCCGACTCAATTTTCCGGTCGATGAACGGGAACTCGAATGATTCGGTGATCTTTTCCTTCAGGAGCCATTCACTCAGGGATTTCGGATCAATACAGATGACCCTCAGCATCAAAGATCCTTCGGGTGATTACCTTATTCAACTGCTTGATGAAAAAGAAAACGTGCTGGAGCAATATGTTATTTCAGCCCCGGGGAAAGTAAAATTTGATTATCTCGCCCCTGCAAAATACAAGATCAAAGTCATTTATGACCGTAACCGGAATGGCAGATGGGATTCAGGAAAATTTTCAAGGAAGATACAGCCTGAAAAAGTTCAATATTACCCGAAAACAATAGAAGTACGTGCCAACTGGGATATTGACGAATCCTGGGATTTATGACAGGGTCGGATCAATTGCTGCCGCAGCGGTTAATGCACTCGATAATTGCTGTGAGATGTTCAAATTTCAGCGAATAATAGATCATTTTCCCATCCCTTTTCGATTCGAGTAGTCCTTTGCTTTTGAGGATGTTCAGATGATGGGAGGCGGAGGCTTGTTCAAGATTCAGGTATTCGTAAATCTCTGTAACTGTCATTTTTGTATTTACGGTAAGCAAATCAATAATGGCAATCCGCATGGGGTGGGCAATAGCTCGTAATTTACTTGCCGCCATTTCAAGTTTTTCGACGTCTAATTTGACTTTTTTCATTGGTAAGGGAGTTAAATCTGATTGTTAGTTAGTTTGTTAGATAGATTGACAGGAAGTTTTGTGATGTAAACCGGCGCAAATGTAATAAAAATGTCAAACATAAATAAATATATAGATATATTACGGTTCTATTTTTTTAAGTTGCTGGAGCGAAAAGATAATTTACGATTGGACGATTTTCGATTCCCGATTGAATTTTTTGATTGACAATTTACGACTAAAGTCAAATTCGTCTTAGCACCTAAAAAATGATATAGCCTATATTACTATTATTTTTCAAAAAGATCAGTAAATGCGAACTTTTTTCCGTCGAATAATCCCCGGTCGCTCATTTTCAGTTCAGGTATAACCAGTAACGCCATAAACGATAAAGTCATAAAAGGTGCGTTCAGTATAGTTTTCATCTTTGTCTTCACAAACTCATCCAGATTCTGATAGCGTGCTGCCACTTTATAGCCATCTTCGTCTGACATGATGCCAGCCACCGGCAGCGGCAGTTGAAGGAGTTCATCTGAACAGGCAGCAGAGATTCCTCCTTTTGAGTGTACAATTGCATTGATGGCAGTCACGATAGATCCATCATCCGTACCCACAGCGATAATATTATGGCTGTCATGGGCAACGGAGGATGCGATAGCGCCCTGTTTTAACCCAAACCCCTGTACAAATCCAACGGCTGGTAATGCCGTAAAGTACCGGTTCATCACAACGATCTTAAGAATGTCATTTTCAGGATTAGCTTGCACTTCGCCATTCCCGATCCGTGCATCCACGATCATCTCCCCAGTTACCAGTTGTCCGTCCCTGGCCTTCATCACCCGTATCCTCTCCCCGGTAGCTTTAATGAGGATATCTTTCCGTTCAATGGATTTTGCATTGAACTGATTCAAAGGCCTTATAGGAACAGAGGGAATCAAGGACTTTCCATTTTCGGCCACTTTCCTGCCATTGATATAAGTTGCAAGGATGTTGAAAGTTTCAAGGTTGTCGACCAGGATAAGATCTGCCTGGTCGCCCTGCTGAAGCAATCCAGCGTTCAGATGATAATGTCTTACAGGATTTAAAGTGGCACACCTGAGTACTTTCATTTTATCATATCCCCGGTCGAAGGCTCTTTTTACCATTTGATTGATATGTCCTGAGACCAGGTCGTCCGGATGTTTGTCATCGGAACAAAGCATAATCCTGTCCGAATGATCCGGGATCAGTTCAGCCAGCGCTTCAAAGTTCTTCGCAGCGCTTCCTTCCCTGATCAGGATCTTCATTCCGTAGCCTATCTTTTCAAGGGCTTCTTCTGTTGTGCAACATTCATGATCGGTAGAGATCCCTGCCTGAACATATTTTTCAGCAGATTCACCCGTCAGGCCCGGAGCATGTCCGTCCACCGGTTTGCCGTATTGTTTTGCCAAAGCAAGTTTCTGTTCAACAAGCTTATCCCCGAATAACACCCCCGGAAAATTCATCATCTCAGAAAGATAATGAATATCATCCGACTGCAGCAATTCACCGAGTTCATCCATCCCTATGCTTCCACCGGCAGTCTCAAAGCCGGTTGCAGGAACACAGGATGGTGCGCCAAAGTAAAATTTAAAGGGCGCTGTCTTCCCGTTTTCAATCATAAACTTGACTCCTTTCAATCCCAGGACATTGGCAATCTCGTGAGGATCGGTTACGGTTCCAATGGTGCCATGCACAACGGCCAGCCGTGCAAATTCAGACGGAACCAGCATGGAACTTTCAATGTGGATATGCGCGTCGATCAGTCCTGGCAAAATGTAAACATCTTCCTCAGTCTCCTCTTCCCTGATTTCTTCAATCTTCGAATCCTTTAAGATGACAACACCTTTGAATATCCGCTCTTTTACAACATCC
>CAZUYY010000013.1:0-15489 GCA_964624935.1 uncultured Prolixibacteraceae bacterium | reverse complement strand
TTATTAGTCCTAACCCTTCGAAAGACAAGTGCAAAGTGCAATGTGTGAAGTGCAATATTAAGAATATTGAAATTTTCAATTTGACCGGAGAGAAGGTTTATGGGGCTGATTTTGCATCGGGGAAAGGCGATGTAGTTGAACTATATTTTGATTTTCCGGCGGGGATTTATTTTGTGAAGATTACTGACGAAAAGGGAATGAGTGTTCAAAAACTGGTTGTGGAATAAACCCCGGCCCTCAAGCAGTCGGCAGGGCAACCGCGAGGGTTGCCCGTACATTTTCGGCAGGTGGTAGTTTTTGAATTATCCTAGCCTTCAGGCTGGGGGTAAGGAAGCCCACAAAAATATAGGACTTTAGTCCAAAACCATAACACTTTTGGACTAAAGTCCAGTGTGATATGCACCTTTGTACCCCCGCGCTAAAGCGCAGGGTAATTCATTTTCGTCTTAGTACATCAAAACAAGATTTAGATCTGCATTCTAAATTCCTGCATTCCTGCATTTATTTCATTCTGTTCCAAACAGGTCTAACTGTCTTACTGAAATTTGGGTTTGTCTGGGGGCAGGAGCGGCATAATTGTTTAGCATTGGGCGGATGGATTGTTTGATGACCTTGATGGGGGTTGTGCCGCGGATTTTGCAGAAGTTGTCAAGGGATCGCTTCTGACGTTTGGTCAGCTTTAACTTGATTGTTTTATAGCGTATTGGTTTACGGGTTTTCTTTTTAGTCATTCGGCGGGTTTCTCATTCAGGATTTCCTTAAAATCGTTTATTATCTTTTTTGCCAGGTTTTCTGCTTTTTCGACCAGGTCGCTTTCGGCATAGATCCGGACAATGGGTTCGGTATTCGATTTCCTCAGATGCACCCATTCATTGTCAAAATGAATTTTAATCCCATCAATGGTGATGATCTTCATTGATCTGTACTTTTGGATGATCTTGTCCAGGATTTTATCGATGTCCATCTCCCTGGAAAATTCTATCTTATTTTTCGAAATGAAGAAGGAAGGATAGGTGTCGCGGAGGCCCGAGCATGTCTTTCCGGATTTCGCGAGGTAAGTAAGGAAAAGGGCAATCCCGGCAAGAGCATCCCTTCCGTAATGAAGTTCCGGACAGATCACTCCGCCATTGCCTTCTCCGCCGATCACTGCATTATGGATTTTCATCATTTCCACCACATTCACCTCTCCTACCGCCGAGGCAAAATATTCTCCCCCGGCTTTTTCAGTGATCATCCTGAGCGCCTGCGTGGAGGATAAATTTGAGACCGTGTTGCCAGGATTGTTTTGAAGGATATAATCAGCCACGGCCACAAGCGTATATTCTTCGCCGAAAGGCTCACCGACTTCATTGATGAATGCGAGGCGGTCGACATCGGGATCTACAACAATGCCAAGGTTGGCTTTGATTTTTGGTACCCGTTCGCAAATCTCATTCAGGTTTTCAGGCAGGGGTTCCGGGTTGTGTGCGAATTCACCATCCGGTTCACAGTTTAGCCGATCAATGTTAATTACGCCCAATGCTTTCAATAACATTGGAACAGCAATGCCGCCGGTTGAATTGACTGCATCCACCGTAATGGTAAAATGTGCATTTTTTATTGCATTCACATCAACCAACGGGAGTGCAAGGATCTTATCAATATGTTTCCTCAGAAAGGAATCGTCGTAATTATATTTCCCAAACCGGTTTACATCCGCATAGCGGTATTCTGCAGTATCCGACATCCTGATGACTTCTTCTCCATCGGCAGCAGAGAAGAACTCGCCGAGATGATTGAGAAGTTTCAGTGCATTCCATTGTTTGGGATTATGGCTTGCGGTGATCATGATGCCCCCGTGGGAAGCTGTTCCGATGACGGCTATTTCTGCAGTGGGTGTGGTGGTGAGTCCGATATCAATGACATCGGCGCCCATAGCGATGAGGGTAGCTGAGATCAGGTCGCTTACGATTTTTCCCGAGGTTCGTGCATCTCTCCCGATGACGATTTGCAGCTTGTTGTTACTGGCTCTTTTCTGAATGAATGCAGTGAAGGCGGCAGTGAATTTTACGATATCATCGGGGGTGAGTCCTTCTCCGGGTTTTCCGCCAATTGTTCCCCTGATGCCGGATATGGACTTGATCAGACTCATAATCTCTATGTTTCAGGCAAAAGTAGATTTTTATTACTGATCAGTCTATGATATTGTTGAAAAAAAGTAAAAACTGATTAAGGCGATGAATCGTCCTCATTAATTTTTCGTAATTTTGCGGGGATTATAAAAAAGCCTTTCAGGGCTAAAAATATGATGGAAGAACCCTTCGATTCCCCTTCTGATCCTGAGACGTTGGAACTTGCCCGGCGGTTTGAGCAGATGGTTAAGGATAATCAGCATTATTTTTTCGATCTGGATGAATTCGAAGAGCTTATTGATTATTATCTCTTTAACGACGATACCGATAAGGCAGGTTCATGTATTACCATTGCGCTGGAACAATATCCCGGAGAGACAGGACTTTTGCTGAAGAAGGCGCAACTTCTCATTTCTACCGATAAGAATAAAAAGGCATTAAAGATCCTTTCAGATCTTGACGATAACAATTTCGATGATTATGAAATTCATTTAGCCAAAGGGAACCTTTACAGCCAACTCGACCGCTCTGAAAAAGCTATTGAGGAATATTCGCTGGCTTTGCGTGATTCAGACGACGAGGATGAGATCTTGTCGAACATTGCTTTTGAATATGAAAACCTTGGAAATTATGAGAAAGCGATAGACTCCCTGAAGAAGGCCACGGAACTGAATCCGGCTAATGAGGCGATACTCTATGAGCTTTCGTTTTGTTACGAAGTTGTACAGCAGACCTCCAAGGCAGTAGCTTTCCTGGAAAATTTTATCGAGAAGAATCCTTTTTCCAAAGCTGCCTGGTTCAACTTAGGTATTGCGTATGGCAACCTTGACCTCTTTGAAAAAGCCATTGAAGCTTACGATTATTGTATAGCCATCGATGAGTCCTTTGCATCCGCTTACTTCAACAAGGCAAATTGCTATGCGAATCTCAACGACTATCCGGCTGCCGTGGAGACTTACTTAGAGACAAGTTTCCATGAAAGCCCGGAACCGCTGACCTTTTATTACATCGCCGAGTGTTATGAGAAGATGGAAAAATATGAGGCAGCCATCCAGTATTATACCAAGTCCATCGATCTCGATCCCGAATATGCAGATGCATGGCTGGGGGCAGGCGTTGCCTATGATGCATTGAACAACCCGAAAACGGCGCTCACCTATATTGAACAGGCAATTAAGATTTCGCCTACCATTCCCGATTACTGGTTTCTGAAAGGAGACATCCAGTTGAAGCTTGCACAGGTAGAAGAGGGCATTTCATCATACCGGAAAGTGATCGAACTGGAACCCAATAACCCGGAGATATGGCTTGAACTTTCCATGGTTTTTGCCGATCAGCAAGATTTCAGTACAGCCCAGGCAACATTGCAGGAAGGTTTGAAATGGCATAAGCAGAATCCCGATTTTCTTTATGCAAGTTCGATCTACCTGATAAAATCGGGAAAGACAAAGCAGGCCTGTGAAGTTTTAGAGAAAGCGCTTTCCATGGATTATGACGGTCACCGCAAGATATTTAAGGCCTATCCCGATCTGAGGGAAAACCAAACCATCACTGATATTATTGAAGGGTACCGCGACAAGGGTCAATGACAATCTAACTCACAAAACTACTCTTATGGAGAACATCCACTTACCACTGATGCCGGAAAGGACCAAAAAACCACGGACGACAGGAGTCGCTATGGTTATGGACAAAGGCCTCAGTATCCGCGAAGCTGAAGATTTCGTTTCTGTCGCCGGTGATCTGACTGATTTCATGAAATTAGGGTTCGGGACCTCGGTCGTCACTCCAAATGTCAAAGAAAAGATCAGGATTTACCAGAAGGCAGATATCAGGGTTTACTTAGGGGGCACCTTATTTGAGGCATTCCTGATCCGCAACATGGAAGATGAGTACCGCAGGTTTATTGACGATCTTGGCTTAGATACGATAGAAATCTCGGATGGTTCGATGCGGATCGATCATGCAAAGAAATGCGAGGTCATTCACGGATTGTCAAAGAATTATACGGTTCTTTCAGAGGTCGGCGCCAAGGAAGCGGGAATTCTCATTGCCCCGGCGCGGTGGATCGAGATGATGAAGAATGAATTATCGGCAGGCGCCTATAAGGTGATTGCCGAGGCGCGCGAGAGCGGAACTGTGGGCATCTACCGGCCCAGCGGGAAAGCACATACCGTGCTGATCAACAAGATCCTTGCAGAGGTACCCATTGAGCAGATCCTCTGGGAGGCGCCGCTGAAATCGCAACAGGCATGGTTCATCCAGCATTTCGGCGCCAATGTGAACCTGGGAAATATTGCTCCAAACGAGGTTATTTCCATGGAGACGCTGCGTTTAGGACTGCGGGGAGATACTTTCTTCCGCTTTCTGCCGGAGGAGTGTAAAAAATACAGGCTGGAATAAATGGCTGTCGTCGTCTATGGATTGATCGGCTACCCGCTCTCACACTCCGGATCCGGATCGTGGTTTGCTGACAGACTAAGAAATGAAGGCAAGTCCGGTTATGTCTATAAGAATTTCTCCTTAGCATCCCTGAATGAATTTCCGTCCATTTTCCGCAAATACCCGGGACTTAAAGGCCTGAATGTAACTATTCCCTACAAAGAGAAGATCATACCCTGGCTTGAAGAATTGGATCCGCAAGCTGAAAAAGCAGGCGCGGTGAATACCATTCTGATTCACCGGGAAAGGGGAAATGTTCACCTGAAAGGATTTAATACCGATGCCGACGGTTTCCTTCAGTCTGCAGATTTCTCAAGACACAGACGAGCGCTGATCCTGGGCACCGGGGGTGCGGCGAAAGCGGTTGCCTATGCCATGACAGAAATGGGGATATCTTTTCTTTTTGTCTCCCGCACAAAAAAGTCAGAAAACCACCTCACGTACCCAGAGCTGACAGAAGAAATCATTTCAAAATACACTCTTATCGTGAATGCCACTCCGTCAGGGATGTTTCCCGATGATGAAACCTTTCCGCCTATTCCTTATCAATTTCTTTCGGAACGGCATTTTCTTTACGATCTGGTTTATAATCCCGAACTGACGGTCTTTCTTTTGAAGGGAGCCGCTGCCGGCGCTGAAATTCAGAATGGACTCAGAATGTTAGGCATTCAGGCGGAATTAGCTTACAGGATATGGACGGCTTAATCGGTATTGGGTGTTGGGTATTGGGTGTTGGGTATTGGGTGTTGTGTATCAGGGGTAACAACCAGTTTGAATATTTAAAGGGGAACCCAATGGGTCGCTTGTGTATATTCGGCAGGCGGCAATTTTTGAATTGTTCCGGCCTTTGGGCTGGGGGTAAGGAAACCAACAAAAAAGATATAGTTAGAATAATAAAAACAAAAGCCGGCAAGTTTAAACTTTATCTTCCGGCGGCTTTGGGGGTTCCGGTTCTTCGTTTCTGATCACTTCTATCTTTAAATGTGCGACCATGGCGGCCAGTGCACCGACGGCTGCAAGTGTCGGAGCGATCAAGGCCCCGATCAGTCCAAGAGTGACAGGGATCTCGAGATAGACCTTCCCTTCTTCATCCTTGATGATCAGTCTTCTGACATTTCCCTCGTGCATCAGTTCTTTGACTTTTCCAATCACTTCTTCACTTTTAACTTTGAACTCTTCCCTGAAATTTTCCATAATGTTTATAATTAAAGCGTTACAAATTACGAAACCCTATACTATTATCCGGTTCCCAACAGATCAAAGGTACTGTGATCCGGAGCGTTTGTCAAGTACGAAAAATATTGAAAAATCAATTGGATTTTCAATTCATTATATTTTTGTTTTCTTCAAAAAAAATTATTACTTTTGCAGCCCATATTGATAGAAAGAGGAAATAACCTAATAAATCACAAGAAGTTCAACATGAATATTGCACCAGAAGAGAAGAAAAAAGCATTTAAAGAGTACGGAAAGTCAGAGTTTGATTCCGGTTCAGCAGAAGCGCAGGTTGCGTTGTTTACAAAGAAGATACAGCACCTTACCGAGCATTTAAAGGAATTCAAGAAAGACCTTGCCACCGAGCGTTCGCGCGTGATGATGGTGGGGAAGCGCAGGAAGCTGCTGGATTACCTCAAGGCTAAAGACATTGAACGATACCGGATGATCATCAAAAAGCTGAAGATCCGTAAGTAAACTATTTTTTTCCTGTTTTTCAGAAAAGAGGCAATTTACCCGATTGCCTTTTTTAGTATCCATTGATAAAGAAATAATCGTTAGAAAGAAGATGAGTAAAATTGTTAAAGAATTCAAGCTGGCCGACGGGAGGATGATCTCCATAGAGACCGGCAAGCTGGCCAGGCAAGCCGATGGCTCAGTGGTCGTAAAGATGGGTGATACCATGTTGCTGGCGACGGTTGTTGCAGCAAAAGAGGCAAAAGAAGATGCAGATTTTATGCCGTTGACGGTGGAATACCGTGAAAAATATGCAGCCGCGGGACGATTTCCCGGCGGGTTTTTCAAACGTGAAACACGGCCTTCGGATTATGAAGTGCTGATCGCGCGACTGGTTGACCGTGCCCTGCGTCCCTTATTCCCGGAAGACTTTCATGCAGAAGTTCAGGTGATCGTTACCCTGATCTCTTCCGATCGTAATATGTTGCCGGACGCGCTTGCCTGCCTTGCGGCATCCTCTGCGCTGGCAGTCAGCGATATTCCATTCAACGGCCCGATATCGGAAGTCCGTGTGGGAAGGATCAACGGGCAGTTTGTCATTAACCCTTCTATCAGTGAACTGGCCACTTCCGACCTTGATATCATTGTTGCCGCATCTTATGATAACATCATGATGGTGGAGGGCGAAATGAAAGAAGTACCGGAAGAGGATATGGTTCAGGCCATCATGTTTGCCCATGAAGCAATAAAACAACAGTGCCTTGTTCAGAATGAGCTGGTGCAGATGCTGGAGACGCCAAAGCCGGCCCGTGAATATTGTCATGAGACCAATGATCCTGAATTTAAGGAAGCCGTTAAAAAGGCCACCTATCAGAAGGTTTATGAGATTGCAAAAACCGGCATTGCCAACAAGAAAAGCCGCGGTGAGATGCTGGAAGCGGTGAAGGAAGAATTTGTAGCTACACTTTCTGAAGAAGAACAGGAAGAAAAGAAATTCATGATCAGCCGGTATTTTCATGCCGTGGAGAAAGAGGCGATCCGCATGGCGACGCTGGATAACAGAACCCGTGTGGACGGGCGTAAGCTTGACGAGATCCGCCCGATCTGGTGCGAGGTCGATTATCTGCCTGCCGCTCATGGTTCAGCGATCTTCACCCGCGGGGAGACGCAATCACTGACGACAGTCACCCTTGGCTCCAAGTTAGACGAACAGGTGATCGACGGCGCCGTGATCGAAGACAAGGTCAACTTTATCCTTCATTATAACTTCCCCTCCTTTGCTACAGGAGAAGTCAAACCGATCCGCAGTACCAGCCGTCGTGAGATCGGCCACGGGAACCTTGCACTGCGGGCATTGAAGAATGTTTTGCCTTCGGCGGAAGAAAACCTTTATACTATCCGGATTGTTTCTGATATTTTAGAGTCGAACGGTTCATCATCGATGGCAACGGTTTGTGCCGGAACGATGGCGCTGATGGATGCAGGTGTTAAGATCAGGAAGCCGGTTTCCGGTATTGCCATGGGACTGATCACGGATGAAGCTACGGGGAAATATGCTATCCTGTCGGATATTTTAGGCGATGAAGACCATCTTGGCGATATGGATTTCAAAGTCTGCGGTACACGCGACGGGATCACCGCCTGCCAGATGGACATCAAGGTCAACGGACTCTCGGCTGATGTGCTGAGGGAAGCTCTTGCACAGGCAAAAAAAGGACGGCTTCATATTCTTGGAGAGATTGAAAAGACTATCTCTTCCCCGCGTCCCGACTACAAGCCCTTTGTTCCCCGTATCTTCCAGATGAAGGTTCCCAAGGAATTCATCGGGGCTATTATCGGGCCGGGCGGCAAGATCATTCAGGAGATGCAGCGTGAAACAGGAACTACGATCGTTATCCAGGAAATCGGCGAATTCGGCGTTGTGGATATCATCGCGGATAACGTGGAAGCAAAAGATGCCGTTGTTGCCAAGATAAAAGGGATCATTGCAGTTCCGGAAGTAGGCGAGATCTACCGGGGCAAGGTCAAGAACATAATGCCTTTCGGAGCATTTGTCGAGATCCTTCCCGGGCAGGATGGCTTGCTTCATATCTCCGAGATCGACTGGACGCGGCTGGAAAAAGTAGAAGATGCCCTGAAGGTAGGCGACATCATTGATGTTAAGCTTATCGGCGTCGATCCTAAGAATGGAAAGATAAAACTATCAAGGAAAGTGTTATTGCCACGACCTGAAAAAAAACAGTAAAAAAAGACTGGTTTTTTGTAACTCGTGCCGACTTCTTTTCGTAAAAACACCCAGAGTTACGTGGGTTAAATCAAAATATTCCGCATGAGGCAATTAAAAATTACCAAGCAAGTTACTAATCGAGAAACCGCCTCTCTGGACAAGTACCTCCAGGAGATTGGTAAAGTTGAACTGATCACAGCCGACGAAGAGGTTTCGCTGGCACAACGGATCAAGCAAGGCGACCAGACTGCACTGGAGAAGCTTACCAAGGCGAATCTCCGGTTTGTGGTTTCCGTATCAAAACAGTACCAGAACCAGGGGCTGAGTCTTCCCGACCTGATCAATGAAGGCAACCTCGGATTGATAAAAGCGGCGCAACGTTTTGATGAGACCCGCGGGTTTAAATTTATCTCTTACGCCGTATGGTGGATTCGTCAGTCAATTCTTCAGGCCCTTGCCGAGCAGTCCCGCATCGTTCGTCTTCCCCTGAACAAAATAGGATCCATCAACAAAATAAACAAGGCCTATGCTCAATTGGAGCAGCAATATGAACGCGAGCCCAATGCCGATGAAATAGCCAATCTTTTAGAGATTTCCGAGAATGAGGTAAAAGAGTCGCTGAAGAATTCAGGACGACATGTCTCCATGGATGCACCTCTGGTGCAGGATGAAGACAATACCATGTATGATGTTTTGAAAAGCGAAGAAAATTCCACACCCGATACCGGCCTCCTTTATGAATCGTTGCGGAAAGAGATCGAACGTGCAGTTTCTACCCTCACACAGAGAGAAGCCGATGTTATCAGGCTTTACTTCGGACTCAATGGAAGCCACCCGATGACGCTGGAAGAGATCGGGGAAAAATTCGACCTCACACGTGAACGGGTGCGCCAGATCAAAGAGAAAGCAATACGCCGGCTCAAACATACCTCCCGGAGCAAGATCCTCAAAACTTATCTTGGGTAAAACTCGCGGCATGAATCACCTGATCGCTCCTTCCCTCCTGTCGGCAGATTTTCTTAATCTGGAGAAGGATATCGAAATGGTCAATGCCAGTGAAGCCGATTGGTTCCACCTCGATGTGATGGACGGCATGTTTGTTCCCAATATTTCATTCGGATTCCCGGTCATTGAAAAAATTGCTCAGATCGCACGCAAACCGTTGGATGTTCACCTGATGATCGTCGATCCTGACCGTTATATCGAACGTTTTAAGAAAGCAGGTGCAACCATTATCAGTGTCCATTACGAAGCCTGTGACCATCTGCACCGGACAATTCATGCAATACAAGACCTGGGCTGCAAGGCCGGTGTTGTACTCAACCCGCATACGTCCGTTCCCCTTCTTGAAGATATCATCCGGGATGTCGATCTGATTCTTATCATGTCGGTAAACCCAGGGTTTGGGGGACAAAAATTCATTGAACACAGCATTCTTAAGATTGAAAGGCTGAAAGCACTGATCAGTGCGACTGGTTCACATGCCCTGATTGAAGTTGACGGAGGTGTCGATCTTGAAAATGCTCCCCGCCTGCTGAAAGCCGGAGCCGATGTTCTGGTAGCAGGGAGTACCATCTTTTCATCTTCTGATCCGGCAGGAACCATCCGGAAGCTGAAGAACATCTGATCACTGTTAGCCTGAGTCTTCATGACGACTATCATAAAAAAATACTGGAATGAAAAGCCTTTGTTGCTGATCATGCTGCTTGGGATCGTATTCCGGTTATTGGCCGTCATATTTGCAAAAGGATGGGGAATGATCGACGACCATTTTCTCGCAGTCGAATCTGCTCAATCATGGGTGGATGGCCATGATTATAACAGTTGGCTTCCCGGAAGTCCGGGTAATGTTGGTCCGACAGGTCATAATTTCTTCTATCCGGGACTGCATTATATTCTCTTTTCATTTTTTAAATTCATCCATCTTTACATCCCTCAGCTAAAGATGTTCTTTGTCAGGCTCATCAATGCTTCCTGGTCGCTGGTGATTATTTATTTTGGATATAAGATAACCGAAAGGCTGAGCGACAAAAGGTCGGCACGAATTGCCGGCATACTGCTGGCACTCTTATGGTTCATGCCATGGATCAGTGTGCGTGACCTTGTTGAGATGAGCTGTGTCCCCTTTCTGATACTTGCTGTTTGGTTTATCGTGAGCCGCGGAGATCAACCGGGGCAAACATCTGCCTATTTTATTTCGGGATTGTTCCTTGGTCTTGCTTTTGACCTTCGTCCGCAAACTATTTTTTTCAGTGCAGGACTCATCCTGGTAGTTCTGATTGAACGAAAATGGAAAGAAACGATAACCCTCATACTTGGGGCGTTGATTCCCGTGATTCTGATCCAGGGAACGGTGGATTATTTCATCTGGGGAAGGCCCTTTGTCGAGTTATTAGGTTATGTCAAAGGAAACATACTTTCTGCAAAGAATTACATTACATTGCCCTGGTATAATTATTTCTTAGCACTCTTCGGGTTGCTGATTCCACCGGTAAGTCTGATGCTTTTCTTCGGGTTCCTGAGAACCTGGAAAAAGTATCTGCTGATTTTTGTCCCTGTTGCAATCTTTTTCATTTTCCATTCATATTTCCCGAATAAACAGGAAAGGTTTATTCTTCCGATAATTCCGTTCATCATTATTACCGGCGTGATTGGATGGAATGAATTTATTGACCGTTCCCGGTTCTGGATGAACCATATAAAACTGCTCAGGGGGTTCTGGATCTTTTTCTGGATCCTCAACATTGCACTTCTTATCCCTGTCACCATGGTTTATTCAAAACGTGCACGCGTTGAAGCCATGAGTTATCTTTCAAAGTACAAAGACATAAAATACCTTCTGGTTGCCGATGCAGATAATAATCCTGAATTGTTTCCACGGTTTTATCTTGGGCAGTGGCCGGGAATGTATGATGAATTTCACGGCAATGAAAACACCATGACAATGATTGCACGGGTCGCCGCCAGGGAACCACTGAAAAAGCAACCACGCTTTATCCTGTTCACCGGAAGTAAATTAAAGCCTGAGACTGTAATACAAGCCCGGAAAAGCTTTCCTTTTCTTGTTTATGAGACGACGATCGAACCGGGAATGGTGGATAAAGTAATGCATTGGCTCAATCCGATCAATGTGAGCAGGTCTGTGTTTATTTACAGGAATACAGTCCTGATCCCTGAAAAACTTCCCTGATACAAATTATTTGAACCATTTGTTCGTTTAAGATATCTGCAACAATAAGACGGTCATGAACAGAGAGGAAGCAAGGCAACGTATCGGGCAGCTTACAGCGGAGATCAATGTTCACAATCATAATTATTATGATCTGTCGATGCCTGCCATCACGGATTATGAGTTTGACCTCTTGCTGGACGAACTGATAAGGCTGGAAAAAGAGTATCCCGAATTTGCTGATCCTGCGTCTCCAACCCGTCGTGTCGGAGGAGGGATTACCAAAGAGTTCAGGCAGGTCAGGCATACCTATCCGATGTTATCCTTGGGCAATACCTATTCTGAAGAAGAGGTCAGGGATTTCGAAGACCGTGTACATAAATTGCTCGGTGAAGAGACGGAATACATCTGCGAACTCAAATTTGACGGCGTTGCAATCGGGTTGACTTACCGCGATGGCTTGCTCGAACAGGCGGTTACACGTGGCGACGGTGTACAGGGCGATGATGTGACCACCAACGTTCGTACGATTCAAAGTATTCCACTCAGGTTAAAAGGCAATAATTATCCTTCCTTTTTTGAAATACGAGGAGAGATCATCCTGCCACGAAAAAGCTTTGAAAATATTAACAGGAAACGTATCGAGGAAGAGGAAGAACCTTTTGCAAATCCGCGGAATGCAGCATCCGGAAGCCTTAAAATGCAGGATTCCAGAGAAGTTGCCCGTCGTCGTCTGGATTGTTACCTCTATTATCTGCCGGGTGATCCTCCTTTTGCTACCCATTATGAATGTTTGATGGCTGCAAAGAAATGGGGATTCAAGATCTCGGATTACATGGCTAAATGCAGGAATATAGATGAGATATTCAGCTTTATCGGTACGATGAATGAATCCCGTCATGAACTTCCTTTCGACATTGATGGCATTGTAATAAAAGTCAACTCCTTACAGCAACAAAAGAACCTTGGCTATACAGCTAAATCGCCACGCTGGGCCATTGCCTATAAATTTAAGGCCGAACGCGTACTTACCAAATTATTATCGATTGATTACCAGGTCGGCAGGACCGGGGCAGTGACACCGGTCGCCAATCTACGGCCTGTTCTTCTTGCCGGAACAGTCGTAAAACGTGCTACGCTTCACAATGCAGATATCATCGCTTCTCTGGACCTCAGGACAGGTGACATGGTTTACGTCGAAAAAGGCGGTGAGATCATTCCAAAAATTATAGGCGTTGATCTTGATCAGCGGCCAGCATCAGCCGAACCCGTCACTTTCGCAAAGACCTGTCCGGAATGTGGTACCCCCCTTTTACGCAATGAAGGCGAAGCTGCACATTATTGTCCGAATGAAGCAGGCTGTCCACCCCAGATCAAAGGGAAACTTGAACATTTCATCAGCCGGAAGGCAATGAATATTGATAGTCTTGGCGAAGGCAAGATCGGCATTCTTTATGATAACAAACTGGTTGCCAATATTGCGGATCTTTATGATCTTAAAGCGGAACAGCTTCTTGGACTGGAGAAAGTTTATGAGGCAACAGAAAGTAAAAAAGAGAAGAAGATCAGTTTCCGCGAGAAAACGGTTGAAAATATCTTAAAGGGAATCGAACGATCGAAGGATACCCCATTTGAAAGGGTGCTATATGCTATCGGTATCAGGTATGTAGGCGAGACAGTGGCAAAAAAACTGGCTACTCATTTCGGGTCCATCGATTCGATAATGAAAGCAACTTTTGATGAGTTGAATGAAGCAGAAGAGATCGGAGAAAAAATAGCCGGGAGCATTCTTGAATTTTTCAGAGTGCCGGAAAACCTCGAAATTATAAGGAGGCTAAAAGAGAAAGGGGTACACTTTGAGATCCGTGAGGAAGAAAGAAGATTGAAAAGTGAAAAGTTAAAAGGGATGATATTTGTGGTGAGTGGAACTTTTGAGAATTTTTCGCGGGAAGAAATAAAAAAAGAGATCGAAGCCCATGGAGGAAAAAATGCGGGATCGATCTCTTCTAAAACTTCTTTCGTCGTAGCCGGTGAAAAGATGGGGCCTGAAAAGATGAAGAAGGCTGCTTCTCTGTCTGTTCCGCTTATTTCAGAGGCGGAATTTTTACAGATGATAGCGGACAGAGTGACAGAGTGACAGAGTGACAGAGTGACAGAGTGATAGAGTGACAGAGTGACAGAGTGACAGAGTGACAGAGTGACAAAGTAAATCAATCGACTTTCTTTATTGTTCCTGCTCCGGAGATATCCTGAATATTCCTGGTTGGATTGCCTTTATAACGGACGGTTGCAGCGCCTGAGATTTCCACATTCAATTCTTTGCTGACATTGATCTCAGCTTTACCGGCGCCGCTGATATCAATCTTATAATTCTCGGCAGGAAAATCGAAGGCAAATAAGTCCACAGCGCCGGAAGCATCTATATCTACATCTTTCGCCGATCCGGAGAGTTTCAGTTTACTCCCTCCGCTACAATCAATTTTCAACTTCTGAACATCCATTTCAAGTTTTCCATCAGATGCACCGCTACCGCTGAAAGTCAAATCAGACAAGGTTAGTTTACCCTCCGATTCAACATTAACAGCACCGCTCAGATCAATGGATTTAAGCTCGGTAAAAGTGACAAAAACTTTAAGACTTTTAGAGTGAGAGATAGGTTTCTTTGTCTCGATTTCCAGGGTGTTCCCCTTGACTTCTGTCCGGATCAGAGGCATCAGGTTATCATCTGCTTCAACGACAACCGATGTCGATGTTCCCTGGATCAGTTTAACATCAAAGGCTCCCGAAACTTCAATCTTATTAAAAGATGATAATTTCCGTTCCTCGCGGATCACATTCCCGCTCCCGATTTCCCCGATAACATTGCAACTGACAATGACTAACAAAATAATCAAAGCCGTTGAAATAATTCCTGTACTATTTTTCCGTGTAGTTTTCATAAAAACGATTTTAAGTGTTAAGGTTTAAGTTTTAAGTGTTAAGGTTTATTCCCCTTTGAAAAGTCTTGTTTTACCGCAAAGAACCCCACCCCCGGCCCCTCCCCCAAGAGGGAGGGGGTTGAGATATTATCGTTGAAATTTAATTTTATGAACTTGTTACTCCAGCGCCACATTTCCAAACTCACTTCTTACAATTACCTTTGCTTCCGGATTTGGCTTCTTGCCGACAGTTGCCCTGAATGATTTTGAGGTATTTGTACTGATCTTTTGCGTTATATCAGCCTTGTTCTCAGGGAAATCAAGATCACAGAATTTCATTTCAGCGTCAAGTGTATAGCTGGCTCCTGATGGAATGTCAACTTTCACATCCGCATATTTATTATTTATGCTGATAAGGGTAAAATCAGATGAAATCTGACTCACTTCGCAGTCGCCATATTGAATGTCCAGGTCGAATTTCTTATCAAGATGACTGATATTCAGGTCTGTAAATTTTGATTTACCTGTAATCTCTGAACAATTTTCAATGTTTATTTTCCCACCTTCTGAACCGATGGCAAGAGATATGATTTTATTTCCTTTGAAGTCGGAAAATTTTGAATCGATAAACAGGCTGCCTGCATATTCGACTGTCAATTCGGAGTATTTCACAGAAACTACGGCGCCGGTAATGTATTGCAGGTTGCCTTTCCCGAATTTGATATCAATCACATTGTCTGCATTCGATAGTTTATTGACTTCCATGTTACCATAGGCAAGCGTAAGATTCCCCTTGCCGGAAAGTTCATTCAGAAAAACATCGCCAAATTTATTGGTAAGGTTGAGGTTGTCGGTAGCCGGCATACTGACAGTATAATCCACATTGATCTTTGAATTCCCGGAAAAACCATCCTTGCCGAAGACCGTTCTCGCTTCGACCTGAGTGGAGCT
>CAZUYY010000012.1:7370-15676 GCA_964624935.1 uncultured Prolixibacteraceae bacterium | reverse complement strand
GATTAAAATCATTTTTAAGAAAAATTGCACAATCCAGGTTAAAATTTTTCTGAATGTACCTGGCAGCGATTTTCGAAACCTCATCGAGTCCTGATGCCATTGCTAATTCTTTTGTCAACTCATAAAGCGTATCCGTTCGTTCTTCCCTGATCCTGATCTTTTTCTCCTGACGGCGCACCCTTGATGTCAGAATTCCATTCAGTAGTGCGATGATAAAAAACATGAGAAGCATGAGCATATCGATTGGTTTTTCGATACGCAGGGTAAATGGTGGCGGTATAAAGAAAAAATCCCAGATGAAAACACTCAGCGTCGCAGCAAGCAGGATCGGGCCGGTACCAAAGAACAGGGCAAGGATAGATACCAAAAACAACAAAACGAAAGATACGGGCTGATAGCCAATGTAATCGTTAATAATGTAACAAATAATGGATGATAAAAGGACAAAAAATGCGGCTGCCAGGTATTGGCGGATCGTTGATGTATAAGAGGGGATGGAAACTTTTTTCTTAAAATAATCTTTTGCCTGGCTATCGGATCCAAGAATGTAAACATCGATATTCCCACTATACCGGATCAATCTCCTTACGAAACGATCCAGCCGGAACATGGATAAGATGTTACGCACACGTGGTTTACCGACAATAATATGAGTAACATTTTCTTTTTGTGCAAAATCGATGATTGCTTTTACAACGTCATAATGGGTGATGATACGGAATTTAATCCCCAGTTGTTTTGCAAGATTAATGTTTTTGTCAAGTAGTTCGCGCTTTTTAGGGGTTAATTTATGAAGCGTCTCAACGTAAAGTGCCTGGATGTCCGCACCCATTGCATAAGAGAGGTTTTTAGCCCACCGCATTAATTTGCCGGAGTAAGGGCTGGGGCCTACAGCCACTAAAAGGTGCATTCCCGTTTTCCATGGCCCGCGAATCCGTTTGTATTGCATGTAATCGTGCAGCTGCTTGTCAACCCGGTCGGCAACGATGCGCAACGCCATTTCTCGTAATGCAGTGATATTTCCCTTACGAAAAAAATTCTCTATGGCTTCCCGGGAACGTTCAGGAGTATAGACTTTTCCTTCGGATAATCTTTGCAGCAGTTCATCGGGGGTAAGATCGACGAGCTCGACTTCATCGGCAGTCTCAAAAATTTCGTCGGGTATTGTTTCACGAACAATAATGCCCGTGATCTGTGAAACAGTTTCGGACCGGCTTTCAAGGTGCTGAACATTCAGGGTTGTGTAAACATTGATACCGCTTTCGAGAATTTCCTGGACATCCTGGTACCTTTTTGCATGACGGCTTCCGGGAGCATTGGTATGGGCCAGTTCATCAACAAGTACAATCTTGGGCCTGCGGTTTATGATTGCATCCAGGTCCATTTCGTGGACAGAAGTCGATTTGTAATCATAAGTCTTGCGTGGAATGAATTCAAACCCCTCTGCCATGTCCAACGTTTCCTTCCGATTGTGCGTTTCAATATAGCCGAGGATGATATCACAGCCTTTCAGCTTTTCGGCATGTGCATCCTGCAACATAGTATAGGTTTTACCTACACCTGCACACATCCCAAAAAATATCTTCAGTTTTCCCCGTTTGCTTTTTACCTCCTCGTTGATCAGTGAGGCCAGAAGCTCATCGGGATTTGGCCTGTTCTCCTCAAGATTCATCACCTGATATTATCAACTGCCAAATTTAATTCAAATACATTGATCCTCGGTTCGCCGAATAAAAAAAACTGAGGGTTTTCTGTCTTGTCATGGATAAGTCGACAAAGTTTCTGTTTTTGTAATTCATTAAAGTTTCTTGCTGTTGTGACCCTTTCTACCTGGAGCAAAGCAGCTTCGGGTGAAATGTGCGGATCAAGGCCACTGCCGGATGCAAAAATCATTTCTTTGGGAATGGAAGTAATATCTGTTATTGAATTCTTTACCGCAAAGAAAATACGTCTTGCCGAAACCTGCTTTTTCAGGGTATCACTCGTTGGACCATAGTTGGAAGCTCCCGATGGTATTGGGTTATAACCAATAGCTGAGGGTCTTGACCAGAAATAGATGGCGCTGTCGAATTTCTGGCCAATTAACTCAGAGCCAGCAATTTTCCCGTCTTTCATTACCAGACTCCCGTTTGCTTTAGAGGGAAAGCTTAACTGCGCCACTCCGGTCATGAGAAGAGGATACACAATTCCTGTCAGGATAGTCATGACCAGTAAAAATTTCAGTGCTATTATCGTTTGTGTTTTCATAATAATCTCTTTATATTAAATAATTATCCTGATTTCTAAATCATATGTGTGAACACCAGAAACAGATCTATCAGTTTGATCCCAATAAAAGGAATTATAATTCCTCCGAAACCATATTTTAAGATGTTTAATGCGAGTACCCGATTAGCCGAGACGGGCCGGTATTTCACGCCTTTCAGGGCAAGAGGGATAAGGGCGACGATGATCAGGGCATTGAATATCACTGCACTTAAAATAGCACTTTCAGGTGTTGCCAGTTTCATAACGTTGAGGACACTTAACGGTGCAATTCCGGAAGCTGTAACGTACAGCAATGTTGCAATCGCAGGAATAATAGCGAAATATTTAGCTACATCGTTGGCGATGCTGAAGGTTGTAAGCGCACCCCGGGTCATCAGCAATTGTTTTCCGGTTTCAACCACTTCAATCAGTTTTGTTGGATTACTATCCAGGTCCACCATATTACCGGCGTCCCGGGCTGCCTGGGTACCGGTATTCATGGCTAAGCCCACATCGGCCTGGGCAAGGGCAGGGGCGTCATTCGTGCCATCTCCAATCATCCCGACCAGATGTCCGTTTGCCTGTTCTTCGCGGATACGGTACAATTTATTTTCAGGGGTTGCTTCAGCCATAAAGTCATCAACCCCTGCTTCGGCTGCAATAGCTGCTGCCGTCAGGGCATTATCCCCGGTGATCATCACTGTTTTAATACCCATCCTCCGCAGTTCTGCAAAACGCTGTTTAATGCCACCTTTGACTATGTCTTTCAGATGAATAACGCCCAGAACCATATTATCTTCTGCAACGACCAATGGAGTTGCCCCCTGCCGTGCCAGATCGGAAACGACATCAATGATTTTCTGAGGGTAAAACCCATTGTTGGTTTGTACAAAGGTCCGGATTGCCTCTGATGCGCCTTTACGTATTTTATGAATTTTCCCGTCCGGGGTTCTGATATCTACGCCACTCATTCTTGATTGTGCTGAAAAAGGGATAAATGAAGCCTGAAGGTCATGAACTTCCCTTGCCCGAATATTAAATTTTTCTTTGGCCAATATCACGATGGAACGGCCTTCGGGTGTTTCATCCGATAAAGAGGAAAGCTGGGCAGCATCTGCAAGTTCTTCAATCTTTACATTGTCGGCAGGGATAAAATCGGTTGCCATGCGGTTGCCAAGGGTTATTGTCCCTGTTTTATCGAGCAGTAAAACATCCGTATCACCAGCGGCTTCGATGGCTTTCCCGCTGGTTGCGATCACATTCTTGCGTAAAAGCCTGTCCATTCCGCTTATTCCGATTGCACTCAGCAAACCTCCGATGGTTGTCGGAATAAGGCAGACAAGAAGTGATATAAGAACAGGTAAAGTCAGGTTATGATCTGCGGATACACCTGAAGCCTTTAAACTGTAACCAAAATAGGCAGGCATGCAGATGACTACGAGCAGGAATATGATAGTAAGGCCTGATAACAGGATGATCAATGCAATTTCATTGGGCGTTTTCTGACGTTTAGCGCCTTCAACCAAAGCAATCATGCGGTCCAAAAAAGTACTACCCGGTTCAGAGGTCACCTTGATGATGATCCGGTCGCTGATGACTTTTGTCCCTCCAGTCACAGCACAACGATCGCCGCCACTCTCCCGGATAACCGGCGCTGACTCGCCGGTAATAGCTGATTCATCAACGCTGGCAATTCCTTCAATCACATCTCCGTCAGCCGGGATAATATCGTCAATGGAACAAACGATGATATCACCTTTTTTCAGATCAGTCGCCAGGACTATTTCTTCTTTATCATGAACCAGCTTACGGGCTTTTGTCTGCGTACGACTTTTTCGCAAACTGTCTGCCTGGGCTTTCCCCCTGCCTTCAGCAACGGCTTCCGCAAAATTGGCAAATAATACGGTAAACCAAAGCCAAACTGTAATCTGAAAGTTAAAGTTAGAAAAATGTCCACTTAAAATATCGGCAAATACAACTGCTGTTGTCATCACTGCACCTATCCCGACAATGAAAATCACCGGATTTTTTATCAACACGGCGGGGTTCAATTTAATGAATGAATCTTTTATTGCCCGTACAGCTATTTCCCTGGTAAACAAGCGACTCATATTTCGTTTTTCTATATTGTTCATCTTACAGACTAATTAATAAGCAACACCTAAATTCATTAAAAAATGTTCAACAATAGGGCCCAAAGCCAGCGGCGGGAAGAATGTCAGCCCTCCAACTATAAGGATCACGCTTATCAACAACAGGATAAACAACGAGTTATCAGTCCTGAAGGTGCCTGATGAGACCGGGGTGATCTTTTTCCCTGCCATGCTTCCTGCTATAGCCATTACCGGAACAATAACCCCAAAGCGGCCTATGATCATGCCAATCCCCATCATAACATTATAAAAGACAGTGTTTGTGTTGAGACCCCCAAAAGCACTACCATTGTTACCGGCAGCAGAGCTGAATGCATACATTATTTCTGTAAGCCCGTGGGGCCCGGCATTATTGAGACCAGCCAAGCCTGCAGGTACCGAGCAGGCAATGGCCGAGAACAATTTGATAACGACACTGGAAGCCAGTACTCCCAATATGGCCATTTTGACTTCAAACGCTTCGACTTTCTTCCCCAGATACTCAGGAGTCCGGCCAACCATAAGCCCTGCAATAAAAACGGTAAGAATAATAAAGATGACCATCCCGTATAATCCTGAACCAACCCCTCCAAATATTATTTCCCCCAGCATTAAATTGAACATGGCTACCATTCCGGATAAGGGAGATAAGCTGTCGTGCATACAGTTTACAGAACCATTGGAAGTGACGGTTGTAGTGACAGAGTACAGAACACTGTTCATTACGCCAAAGCGGGTCTCCTTCCCTTCCATGTTGCCCGAAACATTCAATACATTGTTATGACTATACTCTGACCAAAGAGACAATGCAAGGCCTGCTGCAAACAGGATGAACATAGTAATAAATATTGCCCATGCCTCACGGTTTGACTTTGCATAATGCCCATAAGTAAATACCAACCCCGCAGAAATAATAATAAGTGAAAGCATTATTAAGAAGTTGGTGAAAGGGGTCGGGTTTTCAAACGGATGGGCGCTGTTGGCGCCAAAAAATCCACCCCCGTTCGTACCAAGATCCTTGATGGCTATCTGGGATGCTGCCGGACCGAGGGGGATAACCTGATGGGTTCCCTGCAAGGTAGTTGCATTTACATAATGTGAAAATGTCTGTACGGTTCCCTGGCCTACCAAAATGATAGTAAAAATAATAGCTGATGGCAATAACACATAAAGCACACAGCGGGTCATGTCGGTCCAGAAATTACCAAGGTTTTCGGTAGTCTTCCTGGTCAGACCGCGAATCAATGCAAGCACAACAGCAATTCCGGTAGCTGCACTTACAAAATTCTGGACGGTCAATCCCAGCATCTGAACCAGGTAGCTTAGCGTGTTTTCGCCACTATAAGACTGCCAGTTGGTATTGGTCATAAAACTGGCAGCGGTATTAAATGAGAGATGCCATGAAACATTTGGCAAATGTTCCGTGTTCAACGGTAAATATGTCTGAAGCATTTGTAATAGAAATAAAAATACCATGCCAAACAGGTTGAAAAGAAGGACACCATAGGTATAGGTTTTCCAGTTCATCTCTTCTTCACTTTTGATTCCGGATAACCGGTAAACTATTTTTTCAAGCCAACCAAAAACCGGCTTCATGAAATGCTTTTCACCTATGAAAACCTTTGCCATATACTTGCCTAACAGAGGCGCCAGAGCAACCAACACAATCATGAAAAGCACAATTTGAATCACTTCATTCATAGTATTAAAATTTTTCGGGTCTTAATAAGGAATATATCAAATAACCCATGATCAGCAGGGCTACGATACCTCCAATCCAATAACTTACCGGGCCATTAGACACAGCCGCACCAGAAGGAACAGGTGTAACCGCCATAAGCAGATACGATTTTGTTAATTTAGTTCTCATTTTGTTTTCAATATTGATTATGATACAAAAATAAACAGTAAATCACATTCAAAATGCCGGTTAATGAATTAATGCATGTTAATAATTCAAAAGATTATCGTAAATACAATCTTAAATTATCTTTTCGCTCTATTCCCCCTCCCTCTTGGGGGAGGGGGTTAGGGAGTGGGGTCGTTAGTATTAAAATCTGAATAACAAGGCAAGAATTATCCTGCTTTCTGATTTAACAAGATCTGGCCTCCAATCCGGAGGTAAAGGAGTCGTTGTATAACCTGTCGGTGATGTCACGCCTCCTCTTCCTGCAAAATATGGCACACTTGATTCCCTGTGAACAAATTCCAGGCGGAAGGTAACGCATTGCCAAGGCATCACATCAAAATTTGTAGAACAATCCCATCCCTTGAACTGATCACCAGGATTTGTGGTGAAAGGGAAAGCTCCTTCGGTTTTTGTAGGATCATTCGGATCGGGCAACGGGCTTGCCTGACCTGTAGGCAATAATATCAAATATCTTCCCGGATTCGTCATAAAACCACCTCCGATCGTCCAGGCAAGTTTATTTTTCATAAACCATACCCGGTTGTAAATCATGCCACTTGCAAAATATTGAGCAGGACCCTGAGCACTATCCCCGTTTTTAAATCCATTCACGCCGTCTCCTTTTTCAAAACCAATATCTCCGGTTAGTGAAAATGCCATCATGCTGACTCTTTTTGATCCGGGATGATACAGGTATCTGACGAGTAAGCTGTTATCCGAATGAAAACGTTTTCTTCCGGGTAACCCTGCCGCATCTGTTCCATAATAATCATTCGTCAACAACTTTATGTTACTATTGGGCATCCAGGTTAAATTGCCTCCTAAGCCCGGCATGCTATTAAATGACCCGTAACTCTGCCAGCCATTTATGACCCAGACTTCAATCTTTAAATAATTTGAAGGAAAAATTTGCAAACGTATCCCGTTAAAAAACCAAGGGGTGTTGTCCGAAGTAAAGGATGCCTGGTATTCCCAGTTTTCTGTTTGATAATATGAATTCAAACCGATATATGACATAAACATACCCCCGTCAATATTGATTCCATTCCATTTATTGAAATGATAACCCACGTAAGCCTCACTTAAATACCGGTATACATCGGCTAATTGGTACTGTCCCCGGTATACGCTCAGGTCATTTCGTGGAACAACTATGGAACGGGTTCCAAACTGAGTCATAAATCGTGCTCTTACATTCTGAAAACTAAAATCTCCACCAAAATTTAAAGAAGAAAGCTGAATTTCATTGTCTCGTGCCAAAGCTGTAGACCCCACGACAGTGTTATCGTTAGGATTGTTAAACGAATGAGTATAATTAATATCCATCATTATGCTGGGCATAAAATATTTCATTTTCTTAAATAAGGATGAATCTCTTCGGTCGCTTCCATTCTGCCAGGTCATATCAATGCCATCGAACGGACCTTTTTCAGGTACCGTGACATCCTGAGCAATCAGGTTTGCACTGAAAATACAAATCATTAAAAGAGGTAGAAATTTTTTCATGTCCCCGGATTTAAATAATTTACTATTCACGACTTACTATTCACGACTTACGATTCACGAATTTATTTTGGATTTATGATTTACGATTGACGATTAAACCTTTTAAGAATTTAATTATTAACTGCTTGTGGCGGAGTACTTCATTTACAACTCATTTTGCAAAAGGGTTGTTCACTTATCTCGAAAACCCGGTTGAGCAAATAATTTTTATGTCCGTTGTCAAAGGCTGTCAAGTCCTCATCCCCTGGAAAATAAACATCCAAAAGAACATTGAAATAAGCGTTTTTATAGAAAACTGTTTTCAGGTTCCATTTTGAAAGTGGGTACAAGGGGGATTCAGCATTCCTGCTGAAAAAATAGTTTGTTATCCGATGTATATTCTTCGGCTCATCCGTCATAGAAGTAGTGCTATATAACAGGATTTTTTCATCCGGATTAAGAATTTTATAAATGACTTTATTATAAAAGCGGTAACAAACATTCTTTTTATCCCGATATCCGAAAATTGAATC
>CAZUYY010000012.1:0-7360 GCA_964624935.1 uncultured Prolixibacteraceae bacterium | reverse complement strand
TTGATCACATTATACCCGGTGACAATTTTAATTGGTGTTTTAAAGGAAACCTCATTCAAATGAAATTTGTATTTACCGTCAGTCAAACTTTGACTGAAAGAAATTTTTCCATTTGCATAATCTTCGCCAGATAAATAAACGCCTTCTTTCGCTTTTTGGTCAATCAATTTAGCATCCCGGGAATAGTGAGCTTTCTGTGCCTTGATTGAGATTGAAATTACAAAGCAACAGATCATAAAAAATATATATTTAATTTTCATAGTTTCAAATAGATATTATTCGGCAGATTTTTAATATCTGTCAGGTTTAACAAGTGTATAAAAAAGACATGCAAGAAAAACCAGACCTATGAATAGTGCGATTACATACCCTGTCTGAGGATTAACACCCATTGAAATACTTGGGGGTACAACTAAAAATATCGTATTCATTTAAAATCGGTTTTTTACGGAACAAAAGTGCGACGGAACTTATAAGTATTTTATAAGGATTTCCTTAAGGATATAAAGATTTTATAAAGAAGGGGTAACATTGATTTCAACAAGTATTTAGGCGGATTTACCGATTTTTGTCTTGTAATTCAGGGATTCTGAATAAATTTGTCCATCGATAATGCATTTTACATTTAAAAAGTTAGATCTATGAAAAAAATTCTTCTGTTGATCCCGGCTTTTTTCCTCTGTTATCTTGTGATGGCCCAGGATGAAGCCCGTTTGCTCAGGTTCCCTGCAATACATGGGAACCAGGTTGTGTTTACCTGTGCCGGTGACTTGTACACGGTTGATCGTAACGGGGGGGTAGCCCGTAAACTTACCACCGATGAAAATGGCTATGAGATGTTTGCCCGCTTTTCGCCGGATGGGAAATACATTGCCTTTACCGGGCAATATGACGGAAATACTGAAGTATATGTGATCCCGGCAGAAGGCGGGGTTCCAAAACGCCTTACTTATACTGCCACCCTTGGAAGAGATGATATTTCGGACAGGATGGGACCCAATAACATTGTGATGACATGGAAAGATAATGATAACATCCTTTTCCGGTCGAGAAAGCAGTCTTTTAATGATTTTAAGGGTCAGTTATTTCTCGTTAATATAAACGGGGGCTTGCCGGAAGAACTTCCTTTGCCTGTAGGAGGGTTCTGCAGTTATTCACCCGATAAGACAAAACTCGCCTACAACCGGGTTTTTCGTGAATTCCGTACATGGAAATATTACAAGGGTGGAATGGCAGACGATATCTGGATCTATGATTTTAAAACAAGACAGATCGAGAATCTGACCAACAATATTGTGCAGGACATATTCCCGATGTGGGCCGGTGATAAGATATATTTTATGTCGGAACGGGAGCGTCCAACTAATTTATATTGTTATGACCTGAATACGAAAGCAACAAACAAGGTCACAAACTTTACCGAATTCGATTGCAAATTCCCTTCACTGGGAGATAATGCCATCGTTTTTGAAAACGGAGGCTTTATCTATCTTTTCGATCTTACAACTCAGAAAACCACAAAGATCTCAATCCGGATTAACGATGATTTTATCAATGCCCGTAGTTCCCTGAAAGATGCAAGTAAGAACATCAATACTTTTTCACTTTCCCCTGACGGGAAAAGGGTGGCTTTTGATGCCCGTGGCGATGTATGGACGGTGCCTGCAAAAACCGGGATCACCAAAAATCTTACCCACACTTCCGGTGTCCATGAACGTAATGTAAACTGGTCGCCTGACGGCCAATACATTGCTTATGTTTCCGATAAAACGGGTGAAGACGAGATCTATCTGCAAAAACAGGATGGCAGCGCTGATCCTGTCCAGATCACGAAGAATGCCGATACTTATAAATACGATATGTCCTGGTCGCCGGATAGTAAAAAATTACTCTGGGCTGATAAACTGCTACGGTTGCAATATGTGGACATAGATTCAAAAGAATTGACCCTCGTCGATCAGGCGAAGGATTGGGAATTTGACCAATATGGTTGGTCGCCCGACAGTAAATGGATCACCTATGCACGTCCTGACCGGACTGCCGAAACAAAGATTTACCTCTATGAAGTAGCTTCTAAGAGCAAGTACCCGGTGACGGATGGCTGGTATGAAGCCGGTGATCCCCATTTCAGCAGTGATGGTAAATACCTGTTCTTTACTTCGAATCGTGATTTTAATCCGATCTATAGCTGGACGGAATGGAACCATGCTTATACAGACATGACGAAAATCTATTTTGTCACCCTTGCGAAAAGCACACCGAATCCATTCGCTCCAGAGGATGATGAGGTTGGAATAAAGAAGGACGAGAATAAAGAAGGTGAGGCAAAACCTGAAAAGAAAGAAGTAAAAAAAGAAGAGAAAAAAGAGGGCGAATCCAAAGAGGCAGTCAATGTTAAAGTTGACATTGACGGGATCATTGACAGGATCGTTGTCCTGCCAATTGATGCCGGCACCTATTACAATGTATCAGCCATTGGTAATGATGTTTATTATATCAAAGGAGGGGGAAGAGGAGAAGAGAAGCCTTCACTTAAATTGTTCAACCTTAAGGATAAAAAAGAGTCTGATTTAGGTGATTTCAGGAACTATGAGATTTCCTTTGATAACAAGAAAATGCTGGTCTTCTCAAATGGAAAGTATGCCGTGATCGATCTTCCCAAAAGCAAAATTGATGTTAAAGACTGGATGGATCTTTCAAATATGAAAGTCATGGTTGATCTGAAGGCTGAGTGGAACCAGATCTATCATGAAGCCTGGCGCCAGATGAAATATTTCCTTTATGCTCCGAACATGCAAGGGGTCGATTGGCCTGCTATCCAGAAAAAATATGAACCGCTTGTTCCTTATGTCAACAACAGGAATGACCTTACCTACATTCTTGGTGAAATGGTGGGTGAGATCAGCATCGGCCATTCCTATGTTGGAGGAGGTGATAAACCAGATCCAAAAAGGATCAAAATGGGATTACTGGGAGCAAAGATATCAAGGGACGCTTCGGGATATTATAAAATTGATGAAATCCTGAAAGGGGAGAACTGGACAAAAGAAGCACGTTCTCCGCTCACGGAGTTGGGAGTTGATGCGAAGGAAGGAGAATATATTATAGCTATTGACGGGCAATCTGTGAAAAACCTGAACAACATCTACGAAGCTCTGATCAATAAAGCCGGCGTACAGGTTGAGTTGACTTTAAACAGTTCACCTTCAGAGACAGGAGCCCACAAGACCCTTGTTGTACCTACCGATGGAGAAGCCGGGTTGTACTATTACAACTGGGTTCAGAACAACATTAAGAAAGTAAATGATGCGACGAATGGCGAGGTCGGTTATATCCATATTCCTGATATGGGTGTGGAGGGACTGAACGAATTTGTGAAGCATTTTTACCCGCAATTGAGTAAACGTGCCCTGATAATTGATGATCGCGGCAATGGTGGCGGAAATGTTTCCCCGATGATCATCGAACGACTGGCACGGGAGATGACCATGATCGAGATGAGCCGGAATACTGCTTCACACCCGGGCAGACTGGATATGCAATGGGGGCCGAAATGTATTCTTATAGACCAGTACTCAGCCTCTGACGGTGACCTGTTCCCCTATCAGTTTAAAAAATTGAAAATAGGTAAAGCTATAGGGCTGAGAACCTGGGGTGGTGTCGTAGGTATCCGTGGAACACTTCCTTTCATCGATGGAGGAATGATGATGCGACCTGAGTTTGCTCCTTATGATAATGAAGGGAAAACATGGATCATAGAAGGCCATGGCGTAGATCCCGACATCGTGGTTGATAATGATCCTGCAAAAGAATATGCCGGAGAAGACCAGCAACTTAACACTGCAATACGGGAAATGAAAGATGAACTTAAATCGTGGCCGAAGGAACTTCCATCGCCACCTCCTTTCCCGGATAAATCAAAATAAACAAAGGAAAAAAAACCAACCGGCAACCGGTTGGTTTTTTTTATCTTTTGATGATTCAATTATTTGCCGGATACTACTAAAGAGGCATTCGATGCAAAAGCAGTACCGTCTGAAGTAAGGTTCCCCACAAAATTAAATGTCCATGTGCCAATTTCATCAGTATAAGCTGTTGTCGCATCTTCAAGCATAAAAATTTCGTTTGAAACTTCATAAGTTCCGTTCAGATTATAAGTAATCGTATTGGCACCAAGGGGATCATTAATGGTGACTTTTGTCATTTTCACATCCGTATTAGTACATTTTGCATAAAACTGGAGTCCATTACCACCACCTTGTAACTGCACTGTTGTAGCAGTGACAATGAATGCCGGCGAGATAGGTGTCGGAGTTGACTCTTTCTTTTTACATGATGAAAACAGTATCCCCATGCACAATAACAAGATACCAAAAGCTAAAAATGTGTTCTGTCTTTTCATAGATGTCGGTTTAGATTGTTTACTAAGAATAATTAAATACAAATATAGTACAAAAATTGAAAACGGCCAAGTATCACCCTTCTTTTTTTGTGTTTAGTACTCTGAGTGCGTCAACAATTTTTTTATCCATTGTCATTGTTCCTTCAATCCAATGGATCATTAAACCGGCCCTTTCCATCTTCCTGAACCACGTCATCTGCCGTTTTGCAAACTGGTGAATGGCTATGTTCAACAGCCGGAACATTTCATTATAGTCCAGTTTGTTCTCAATGTACAGCGTGATGTAACGGTACTCCAGTCCGTAAAACTTTAGTTGTTCTGTCGTCAGACCCTTGTTCAGAAGTTCTTTGACTTCTTCTATCAATCCCTGGTCAAGCCTGGTTTTCAGACGATCTGTGATGCGTTCACGGAGTAAATATCTTTCCCAATGAAGTCCAAAAACATAAGAGGTCATTTGTTCCGGGAAAATTATTCCTCCTGCGTTTTCATCCTGTGTCATACGGATCAGAATAGCCCGGATCATCCTTTGGCGGTCGAGAAGGTCGGTTGTATTGTGTTGGGCTTTCATGGAAAGCAAAAGATCTTTCAGTTCCTTGTCTGTTTTCTGTGAAAGTGACTCAAGTGTCTCTACGCTTGGATTCATTTTCCCAAGACGGTATTTTTTTAAAACAGATTCAAGATATAACCCCGACCCGCCACAGAGGACAGGGAGCTTTCCCCGGGAAGTAATATCATTATAAGCTGCTAAAAAATCCTGCTGGTACTGATATATATTATACTCGTATCCGGGATCGGCAATATCGATCAAATGATAGGGAACAGTCTTTCCGTTTACAGTATATTCCGAAAGGTCCTTGCCCGTCCCAATCGACATTCCACGGTAAACCTGTCTTGAGTCTGCAGAGATCACTTCACCGTCAAGGGCATAAGCAAGATGAGCGGCAAAGGCAGTCTTACCGGAAGCAGTAGGACCGAGAATGGTTATCATAATTCATGTCTCGTAATTCGTAATTAATTATTGTCCAGTTCTTCGAAAATGGAATTCTGACTCTTGAACTCCGGTACGATGGCTTTCATTTTTCGTACCACCTCTTTCTCGTTTCCTGAACGTGAAAGTCCGATCAGCTCATTGATCTGACGGGCAACTTCATCTGCATTGTACTCTCTGACTTTAGCAATAAGAATGCGGGGATGATGCGTAGGGATTGTGTTTTCTTTACTGTTCAGCAATTCTTCATATAATTTTTCTCCGGGCCGGAGGCCAATAAACTTCACCTGGATGTCTTTTCCCAGGATCAGCCCCGAAAGACTGATCATCCGTTTAGCCAGGTCGACAATACGGACAGATTTTCCCATGTCAAAGATGAAGATCTCACCGCCTTTACCCATGGTGCCTGCCTCAAGCACCAGTTCACACGCTTCCGGTATAGTCATGAAATACCTTGTGATGTCCGGATGGGTGACGGTGACCGGCCCTCCTTTTTCAATCTGGCTCCGGAAGAGCGGTATTACCGATCCGTTTGAGCCAAGCACATTTCCGAAGCGGGTGGTTATGAACCTGGTTCCTTCGCTGCGGTTTAAAGATTGGGTATAGATCTCTGCAATTCTTTTGGAAGCGCCCATGACACTTGTGGGATTTACCGCCTTATCGGTAGAGATCATGATGAATTTTTTCGCCCCGCATTTTATTGCAAGATCTGCCAGGATACGGGTACCGTTCACATTTGTCAGGATCGCTTCCGAGGGGTTGTTCTCCATCACGGGTACATGCTTGTATGCGGCAGCATGGTAAATGATATTGGGCCCTGATTCACGGAAAATATTCTCCATCCGGGAAGCATTCCTTATATCTGCCAGCAGAAACCGGGGATGACTGTTATGATAAGTTTCAATAAACTCAAGTTCCAACTGGTGCATGCCGGTTTCTGCCTGATCGATCAATACCAGATCGTGAGGATGAAACTTCATCACCTGTCGTGCAAGTTCACTCCCGATGGAACCTGCCGCACCGGTAATGATAATGTTCTTTCCCGTTAACTCGGAACGTAGTTGGTGATCGTCCAGCTTTATCTCCTCACGTTCCAGCAAATCTTCGATCCTGATATTTTTGATCTGGTTGAAACTGAGTTCCCCGTTGATCCAATTGATCATCGGAGGCACAGTAAGAACCTTCACGTTATGCAGGAGGCATAAGTCGACTAATTCCTGCTTGCGCTCCGGGTCAAATTGCTGGATGGCAAGAATCAATTGTTCGACGGAATGTAAGTCGAGCAGCTCAGTTAACTTATCAGGACTGACAATATCAATACCTTCAAGCTTTTTGCCTACCTTGCCCGGGTCATCATCGAGAAAAGCGATCAATTTATACTTCGTGCTGACATCTCTGTCGAGAACTCTTTTAGCCGTTATCCCTGCTTCTCCGGCACCGTAAATGATCACATTCACATGAGTCCTTTCCGGACGTTGCAATTCCAGGAAGGCGATTTTGACCACCATCCGGAATGTAACCATAGCCATACATGTGATAAGAAAGTCGATGATGATGATGGAAAAAGGGATCAGGAAAAATTTATTAATGACAAAATAGGTGACGATATTTATCAACCCGAAGACGATACTTCCTGAGAAAATTGTAATGACTACCCTGAGCGCATCTGAAGTACTCGTATAGCGAATTATTCCCGCATACGACCGGGCGATCAGAAAGCTTAAGGCACGGACAATCAGAATGGTCGCAAAAACCTGTGGAAGCGGTTTCAATTCCGTTGCCGGAATAGAAAAGTTAAACCTCAGCAGGTAGGCAAGGATAACCGATCCCGACACAATGGAAAGATCGATCAGAAAGATCATCCAACGGGGAGTATTTTGACGGGTAATAAACATCAATAGATAATTACGAATTACGAATTACGAATTACGAATTACGAATTACGAAATCCAGCATCCAAAAGTACAAAT
>CAZUYY010000011.1:0-15772 GCA_964624935.1 uncultured Prolixibacteraceae bacterium | reverse complement strand
AAAGGCATCAATTGCATAAGTCCGACAGCATTTCGCGAAGAGACCACACCCACATGAAAATTCGATTCTTCGTAAACCAGTGAAGCCAACAGCCGCCAGTCCCATGCAATGTCCTTGCTCAGCCTGCGCATGACATCATCAAAAGGAGACAACTTATTACCTTTCAGAGAAAAGAAATCGTTGTGGAAATAGCTTGTAATAACCGGATTGTTAAAATATGCCAGGTAGATCTGCTTTAATTCCTTGCTTTTTTTGATTTCTGTGATCCACTCGTTGATCTTCATGAGGAGTGTATCTGATGAATGTCCGACTCCCCATCCATAATTGTAAAACCCTGAAACACAGTATTCTGCATCAATGTTAGGATAAGCTCGTTTGACCATCATTGCAACATTTTCATCGCAGATGGTATATTTAATCTTTCCCTCTGAAACCATGCCAATAAGTTGTTCTGCACTTTTATGTGCTTCCTCGATCACCTTTAGATTTTGCCCTGCTCTTCGAAGAAAACTTGCCAGAAGTGGCTTTTTAAAAATATTTTTCTGGAGATAAAGAGTATCACACCAAAAATCTGAAGGGGATTTGATCAATTTTATCATTCCGGTTTTAATATTGACATCAGGTTTGCGTTGCACCAGGACCAGCCTTGTTTCAAAAAGGGTTTGCGAGAAATTGACCATCTTCGTACCTTCTCCTGTTAATGGGAGGTTACATGCTATTACATCGCCAATATTCAGATCGAGGTAATAATAAAGGCTGGAAATGTCATTCGCGGCAATGATCTTCAAAGGTACATTTAAGTAATCTGCAAAAGAACGGAGAAGTCCCAGTTGGTATCCCATGGGCTCACCGCGGTAGATGAAATAATCCAGCGAATTTTTATCAGTCAACGCTACCATGTAACCTCTTTGGCGGATTTTCAGGAAAGCATCCTTTGTTGGATCATCATCCTTCAATATATAAAGCTGTCTGGTGATAGCCAGTCCGAGAACGATGATCATGAGAGGAATAACCAGCCACCTGTGGCGCTTATGGATACGGATATTTTTCCAGCGTTGCATTTTATTCAGGAAACTTTACGATAGCGCCACACCGCGAAACTAATAATTGCCAGGGCATATGCTACAAGAGAATAAAATGATTCTCTTATATCATGAAAATCAGATCCTTTTAACATTACCATCCGCATGATTCGGATAAAATAAGCAATTGGGTTTATCCTGTCAAGTTTTTGTGCCCATTCCGGCATGCTTTCAATAGATGTAAAAAGACCACTCATCAGGATGAAGATCATCATAAAGAAAAAAGAAACCAGCATGGATTGCTGCTGGGTATTCGTCATAGTGGAGATCAGCAACCCGAATCCCAAAATTACAAATATATAGACAGCAGCCGAAAGAAATATCAACCAGAGGCTACCGATAATAGGTATGCTGAAAAGAATTTTCCCAAGAGTCAGTCCGAATGCGAGTTCGAACAGAGCGATAATCCAGAAAGGAAGCAGCTTTCCCGCAATGAACTGCACCTTCCGGATAGGAGTAACATTGATCTGTTCAATAGTGCCGATCTCTTTTTCCCGTACGATATTCATTCCAGATAAAAGAAAAGCAATAATAGTAACCAGTAAACAAAGAATACCGGGAACCATATATGTCTTATAATTCAGTTTTGGGTTATACCAGTAGCTGGAGGTGACATTGATATCGTGTGCCGAGGAAAGCATAGCCGGACTGAGAAAGTCGACCAGAATCTCCCGGTTAAAATCAAGGATGATCATCGTAGTATAGGCATCTATCAAACCGGCACTGGCTTCGTTGATTGCATTAATGACAATCTGGACCTTAGCAGCGTTTTCCTTTACCAACCGGCGTTCAAACCCATAAGGGATATGCAGGATCATATCAACGTTTCCCTTCTTCATCTCCTGCTGGGCTTCCTTATCAGAGAAGGAAGTGTGTTTTACAATAAAAAACGGGCTCCCTTCAAATTTACTGATCATTTTCCGGGAGGAAGAAGACATATCAAGGTCGATGACAGAAACCTTGATGTTTTTCATCTCATAAGTGGCAGCATGAACGAGGATGATCAATTGGACCAATGGCACCACGAAAATGATTGGCAACATCATCCGGTTGCGGAATACCTGGATAAATTCTTTCTGGATGATGAAAAGGATTGTACTCATGTTGCTTTTAAGCTAACCGGATTTTGAATTTCTTGATGGCCATCATGATAAATGTCATGGTAAAGAAGATTAGAATGAGAGTTTCTTTCCAAACGTATATAAAACCAGTGCCTTTCAGCATGATGTCTTTTATAATAGTGATGAAATATTTTGGGGGCATAATGTGGCATAGTACCTGCAGGATAATTGGCATATTTTCGACCGGGAAGATAAATCCCGACAGGAGAATGGTCGGCAACATCAGTGCTACGAGTGAGAGAGTCATGGCCACCTGCTGGCTATTGGTGATACTTGAAATGAGGATACCCAGGGACAGTGCCATCGTGATGTAAAGAAGACTTTCAGCTAAAAGCAGGACTATATTTCCTTCGATAGGCACCCCAAATACAAATTTGCCCATTCCAAGAATAATGCATGAGTCTATGAAGGCCAATAATACATAAGGAATAACCTTGCCAATAATGATCTGGATAGGGCGAAGTGGTGAAACCAAAAGTAGCTCCATGGTGCCTAACTCTTTTTCCCGCGTGATCGATAAAGAAGTCATCAGTGCAGAAATCAGCATCAACAGTAAGGCCATTATACCCGGAACGAACATAAAAACACCTTTGAGCTCGGGGTTGTATTGCATCCTCACTTCCGGAATTATACGCATAGGTATCTGTTCGGCATTGATGGAGACGAGATAATTATTGATGATGCCGGATGCATAATTCACCAATATGTTAGCGGTATTTGGGTCAGAGGCGTCCCCCAGGATCTGAAGGTCGGCTTTGCCTTCCTGTTGCAGCTTTTTAGCAAAGTTACTTCCGAAAACGATGACCAGCTTGGTGTTTCCTTCCCGAAAGGTCGGTCCGATCTGGGAGTAGTTTGTAAGGTTTCTTTCCAGGATAAAATATCCTGAAGAGAGGATCTTCTCGGAAATCTTACGTGTGACTTCATCTTTCGACGAATCGTAAATTGCGATTCTTGCATCTTTGATCTCGTTTGTGATGACATATCCAAACAATAGCAACTGAGCGGCGGGAATGCCAAAGAGGATCAACAAGGTGCGGTAATCCCTGAAGATGTGATAAAACTCTTTAATGACAAATCCGATGAATCGCTTCATAGACTTTTTTTGTTTTTAGCGTAACTGTAAAAAAACCGCCAGGCCGAAACCAGTAACGGGATCCCCATGCAAAGAAAGAAGGTATATATGATCTCAGGGTTCACCAGTCCTGATAACCGCAGAGTGATCCCTCCGCTGATCATGATTGTCATCAGCAAATAACTCCTGAAATTGAAGAAAGAGAAGAAGCAAGGATTGTCTATCTTAATCAGGGTGATTCTGTTGATGTGTTTTTTAGATATCCGTGCAAATAGAAGAATGTAAAACAAGCCGCCGAGTACAATTCCTATCAAGATTTCTGTAGACAGGTTATGATTTACACCAATTAAGTAAAGCAACGAACGAAAAATGAGGATTCCCCCTGCAATACTCCATGCACAAGCGGCAATCAATAACAATGTTCTTTTTTGAACACCTGGTTTTATCTTTTCAAGAAGTTGAATTATCCTCATTTCATTTTAAGCTATTAATGTTGCCCTTGCAAGTTTCAGGAAGACTTCGTTCATATTTGTAGCGTCATAGGTTTTCTTTAAGTTGGTCGGGGTATCGAGCGCTGCAATCTTCCCATCTACCATAATTGTAACGCGATCACAATATTCAGCTTCGTCCATATAATGGGTAGTAACAAATACAGTTATGCCCTCCTTTGCCGCTTCGAAGATAAGATTCCAAAACTGCCTGCGGGTGATTGGATCTACTCCCCCGGTAGGTTCATCCAGAAATACTATCTTGGGATCGTGAATGATTGCCACAGAGAATGCCAGCTTTTGCTTCCATCCTAACGGTACATCTTTGATCAGTTTATCCTTAGCCTCTTCAAGTCCCAGCTTTTTCATCAACATCGCAGATTTTGCGGAGATCTCCTTTCTGCTTAATCCATATATTCCGGCATAGAAGCGGATGTTCTCGTACACCGTGAGGTCATCATAAAGCGAAAATCTCTGGCTCATATAGCCGATATTTCGTTTGATATCGTTACGCTGGGTATAGATGTCAAAGCCCCCAACTTTCACCTCCCCGGATGTGGGATACGACAAACCGCAAAGTATACGGATTGCAGTTGTTTTTCCTGCACCATTTGCTCCCAGAAATCCGAAGATCTCACCTTTTATGACCTCAAAATTCAAATTGTCATTTGCCATAAAATGCCCGAACTTTTTGACTAGGTTTTTAACCGTTATTATATTCTCAGCCATAATATAACCCCTATCGGGTCAGAATTTTATCTGTTTATTATTATTAATTCCTGCATTCCTGCATTCCTGCATTCCTGCATTCCTGCATTCCTGCATTCCTGCATTCATTCTTGTATCATTAACTCCATAAAGCAGTCTTCGATGTTTGGCTTGATTTCTTCTATTTCAATATCCTTATGACCGGTGTCGATTAAGAATTTACGGAGATCATCCATGGAAAGGATTGACTTTTCAAAAGCTATATGTGCTGACTGACCGAAAGCCTCTATGCTGTGTACACCCGGAAACTTGTGAAGATCCTTCAATAATTCAAAGGACTTTCCTGAGCGCACTGCCCAAAGTTGAAAGCGGTAGTCCGCTATAATTTCTTCAGGTTTGCTTATCTTCATGATTTTCCCATACTGGATGAGGGCCACACGATCGCAAAGGCTTGCTTCATCCATATAGGGTGTCGATACCATGATGGTGATATTGCTTTCTTTCAGCCTGCGCAACATCTCCCAGAATTCCACACGTGAAACAGCATCAACTCCGGTGGTGGGTTCATCCAGCAAAATAACATCCGGTTTATGGATCAAAGCGCAGCAGAGGGCCAATTTCTGTTTCATCCCCCCTGACAGATTCCCTGCTCTTCTTGTCTTAAAAGGCTCAATCTGGCGATAGATGTCTTTGATAAGGTCATAATTCTGTTTGATTGTTGTCCCGAAAATGGTCGCATAAAATGACAGATTTTCCTCGACGCTGAGATCCATATAAAGAGAAAACCGTCCCGGCATATACCCAAGTATTTTACGGATCTTTTTAAAATCTTTCACTACATCCAGGCCTTCGACAGATGCCACGCCTTCATCGGGTAATACAAGGGTTGCGAGTATCCGGAATAGAGTTGTCTTGCCTGCTCCATCCGGTCCTATAAAGCCAAACAATTCTCCTTTTGGCACTTCAAATGAAATGTCGTCAAGAGCTTTTAAAGTACCATAGCTCCTGCTGATATTCTTTACCAAAATTGATGGATTTTCCATGTAAGATCTAAGGCAATAGAATAGTTTTTGTCCAGTACGTAGTTCTCCCTATAAGTGAGATGCCAATGTATCCACGTATCTTTAGCACATTCGGTGAATCACTGAAATGAATATGACAAGTATATGTTTTTCCATTATTCGGATCATAGATTGTCCCGTCTTTCCATTCATCTTCTCCATCAAAAATAAAATTCTTTAAGACGACCAGTCCTAACCTGGGGATACTTTGAAGTTTCGGGTCGGGGTTAAGATGATCGGTTTTTGGCTTTCCTGTTGCCGGATCGATAGGCTCTTTCAGCCAGACAATTTTTGCGAAAAATTTCTTGCCTTCCTCGTAAATCTGGACTTTACTGGTTTTTTCCTCATTATACCAGATGCCAACTATATCGCCAGCCTGATGTTTTTGTGCAATTGCTTTAACACCCGGAATTGCGAATAAAACAAACAGCGCAAATGTTATTGTTCCTGATTTTTTCATAATGTGTGATTTTTGGTTTATAAAGCGTCATTTTGCAGGCATGAATCTGATTTCTCCAGGCATACCGATTTTAAGTGACCCATCATTTTTTACTCTAACCTTGGCGGCATAGACAAGGTTCACTCTTTCTTCTTTAGTTTGGATTGTCTTTGGAGTAAATTCAGCCGTTTCCGAAATCCAGGTAACGACTCCTTCTGTTGAATTGTTAGTATTCTCATCTTTATCATAGCGTACTTCAACTTTTTGGCCGATCTTGATATACGATAATTGAGCTCCGCTAACATAAACACGCAGGTCAAGGCTGGTAAGATCAGCGATTTTGTACAATGGTTTCCCGAATGTAGTTATTTCCTCCGGCTCTGCGTATTTTGTAAGTACAGTGCCCTTTATCGGGTTGATTATATGAGCATCTGCTATCGAATTGTTGATCTGGTCAATTTGCTTGTTGAATGTGGAAACCTGTGCATCCAGACTGGCATACTGTGATTTTATCGAAGCGATTTGTTTTTCAACGAGGTTAAGACTGGCAGTGATATCGTCCATTTGTTTTGTCGTGGCTGCACCATCTTTCAACAAACGTTCAATCCGTGCTTTATCCACAAGGATGTTGGCTTTGTTCTGCTCCTGAACAGCGATCTGTGCAGAGAGGTCATCTCTTCTTGTGGAAGTGGCAAGCTGCTGTTCTCGGGCTTGGCTCTTTCTGATTGACATATCCAGTGTATCAACAATACCTATCAGTGTATTTGAGTCGATCACCTGTCCTTCTTCCACTTTCAGGAATAAGATTTTTCCATTTGCCTGTGACGAAACCGTGACCTCCGTGGCTTCAAATGTTCCGTAAGCATCAGGTTTATTATTATCCCTGTTGCATGAAGATATCAGGAGATATAAAGGAAGAGCGATTAAAAGTCCTTTTTTCATTGGCATATTGATTTTGTTCTAAGGTTTCTTTTATTTAAAATTATAATTTACCTAAAGTAAACAGGTAAGCTATCTTTGCTTTTTCCAGTTGAATACGATGCAATTCGAAAGTCAACTTTGCGAACGTTTCCTCGTTGAGGCGAGCAATGTAATCACTGGAAGTGATCACTCCGTTGTCAAGCTGTGAAGATGCAGAGTGTGTGATCTTTGTTCTCAGACCGATGATTTCTTCGTCTTTCTGAAGCAATTCTCCCAGTTTTTCAATCTCACTCAATCCATTTTCTGCTTCTATTCTCAGATTCTTTTCAAAGGTCTCTTTTTGGGTCCCTATAATGTCATTCTGAATATCATAGATCTTCTTTTCATTTTTACTTTGATTCCAGTTCCATATGTTCCAGGTCAGTTTGGCTCCAAATAACCACCAGGGAGTAAAATCGTTGGAAAGCATATTCAATCCGGGTCTTCCATAACCTGCCTCGCCAAAAGCGTAAAATTTTGGATTCAGTCGGGTGTTCACCATGTTTTTCATCACTCCGGTTTTTAATTGTTGAATGTTGTACAACTGGAGTTCGGGACGTTTATCTTCGAATGCCGTCGAACTTATCTGAACACGTGGCAGAATCAACTTTGAATTGGGTGGAATAGTTGAAGATGTAAGTTCAGAAAGTACCTGAAAATCAGTAATCAGGTTATTCTGGGTCTCAATCAATTGCTGATCTGTATTCATAATTTCTGCCTGCAGTGCATCTGCATTGGAGGCAAGCATGGCACCATTGGCCACAGCAGATTGGACTTCCTTAAGCTTCGATTCCAGTTGACTTCTATTACTTTTCAAAATCTCTTCACTTTCCTGGAGCATAAAGATGCTGAAATAGGCTTGGTTGATCCTGCTTTTCAACTGGTAAAGTTCGACCTCGATGCTTTTTTGGTCCGACTGAAGGTTGGCTGTCTCCAATTTTTTCTGGTATCCTGTTATATTGCCATCATAGATTGATTGATTCACATCGAAAGTGACCTTGTACATGTCCTTGCTGATTTCAGGAAATTTGATGAAAGAAAACTGCGCAGGCAGGTTTAGCTTTAGCTCCGTTACATCCGATTGAAGCGATGCACTGCCGTTCAGGTTCATTTGCGGCAAGTAATTTTTATTGAGGTTTTTAATTTTTAGTTCATTGGATTTTTCCAGCATACCTGTTTGCCGTACCAGTGGATATGTTTTTTCTGCCTGCCGGTAACAATCATAAAGAGTCACAGTATCGGATTGCCCGTAAACAATAAACTGTATGAATAATGAAGGCAGCAGGAATGCGATTCTTTTCATTTTTTTTTGATTGTATTCATTATTAACTCTGGAAGTGTCTTCTTCCTTCTTTCAATAAACTGATCGTATTGCTCATCCGAAAAATCAAAAATATTCTGTAACATTGGTCTTGCAACCACCGGGAAGATACACAATGAAAGGATATTAATGAACAGTTCCCTGACATCCTTCTCTTCTAACTTCCCATCATACATGGATCTCTTCATCCGTTCCAATAACATGGAAGGCGATACCGGAGAAGATTTGAAAATGTTGATGATCTTTTCCGGATTTTGGTTCATTTCAGCGAGGATGAAACCGGGGATATAAGAATTCTTCTGGAGAAAACCGATATACTCGCTGATCAGATTCTTCAATTTTTTTTCAAGTGGGATATCGGCATCAACAGTCATAAATAATTTTGCAAAGATTTCCCTGAATGCGGCCTCAAAAACTGCATCAAACAAGTTTTCCTTGGTCCTGAAATAATAATGGAGCAGTGCTTTATTGATCCCGGCTTCATCAGCAATCTCTTGCATACGTGCGCCTTCAAACCCCTTATGATGGAAGATCGTCTTTGCAGCCTCCAGGATTCTTTCTTCAGTACTTTGTGATTTTTTAGCCATTTAGTTTAACTATTTGGTTAAACCGGGTGGTCAAAAGTAATACAAATTTTAATCTGAAGAATAGCTTTTAGAAAATATTTTTTGCCAACGTTAAGCGACCGGATATCGAAATTATTTTCCCGGTTCGATTTTGATCTTCTGTCCGACTTGGACACGCTGTGTATTCGTGATATCGTTCAGGGATTTGATCGAGGAAACAGTAGCATCATATTTTTCAGCAATATCCCAAAGGTTATCTCCTTGCTGAATGGTATACCAGATATATTTGGATTTTGGTAAGGGTGTGGTTTTTACATTTGAAGTGTCAGAATGGCTTCCCGTTTTTCCGCTATGTTCTTGTGTAAAGGCTGTTTCCCTGGAGGGGGACAAGATTTTTAGTTTTTGTCCAACCAGGAGGTTTTGGTTTTTCAGGTTATTCCAGGTCATAATGTTTTGAATAGTGCACCCGTGTTTCTGGGCGATGAGGGCCATACATTCACCTGCCTTCACTGTATAGACAATTGTGCTTTCAGCATGTGATACAGTAGTATTCACTCTTTGCGGGTCTGGATCAGAAACAGGTGCAGAATAATTCTCTGAAACGATGCTGTCGGGGAATTTCGATTTAGCAGATCCATTGTAAACAAGAAGCCTTTGCCTAGGTCTGACATAGTTTTTCTTCAAATTGTTCAGAGATTTCAATTCGTTGATGGTCATATGGAATTTCTTTGCAATTCCCGCCAGTGTTTCACCATTCTGCACCCTGTATTCAGATGTTGAACGGTTATTTCTCAGGGCCAGGTTCATCAGTGAATCCTTTTGAATTCCTGCTTTGGTTTTATAAGTATATAGGGCCGTTTCATTGTTGATAAAATCGCCGATATGAGTTTTCCGGAGTCTTAACATATAGGGTGTTTCCGGAGTCGCGGGGATGAACCCTTGCTTGAATTCGGGATTCAGAAACTGGATTTCTTCATAGGGGATCTTTAACATCTCAGAAATTTGATTGAAGGTCAAAGGATTTTTAACTGTTACCGTATCGATTTCGTAAAAAAGTATTCCCGGGTCAACAGGATAAATCCGGTGTTCTGAAGCATAAGTCATAACATAGCTGGCTGCAATGAATGCCGGAATATATGAACGTGTCTCTCTTGGAAGATACCTTTGGATGACCCAGAAGTTTTTCGCCCCTCCGGCCCTGCGGATAGCTTTGTTAACGTTCCCGGCACCCGAATTGTAGGCAGCTAATGCCAATGACCAGTTTCCATAGATATCGTAAAGGTCATTGAGATGCTGGCAAGCGGCAATGGTCGATTTGACAGGATCAAAACGATCATCAGTATAAGAAGAAATCTTTAATCCATAAACCTTTCCCGTTCCATACATAAATTGCCATAATCCTTTGGCGCCTGCTCGGGAATTTGCTACAGGGTTAAGGGCCGATTCAATCACAGCAAGATACTTCAGCTCAAGTGGCATATTGTATTTATCGAGTTGTTCCTCAAATAAAGGGAAATAGATTTGTGACAGACCCAATATACGCGCAGTCAGCGCTCTTCTTTTATAGGCATAGAGGTCAATGAATCTTCTGACATCGGCATTATAAACATATTCAAAAGGTGATTGAAGACTCATCAGGATAATTCTTTCACGATAAATTGAATCTGTAAAATAAGGAATCTCACTACTGTTGGTGACTGTGTTTTCGTTAGCATTTGATCGTAGGTATTTGGAATTCTCAAATATCTTAAGGGTTGCCAGACTGTCGAGCATGGAAGCGACAGGGTCGTCTTCTACAAAGGATTTTTTTGCATTAGTGGTATCAGATTGAATCGTGTCTTGCGCCCGGAGAAAAGACGACAAAAATAACAAAAGCAGGATAAGGATTTTCCTTTCAGCCATATCAGCAAAATAACTCGTTTATAAAACAGCTATTTGCAAATTTAAAAGATAAACGGGTACGAGCTGATAAAAAGAAGAAAATTGATTAACAATCGATTGTTAATGATGGCTGGATTTTTTAAGGGTCGGGGTCAAATCCCTTCGACATGGATTGTCACTTCAGTATGATCCAGAATCCTTTTTATTCCTTCTTCGATATTATCACATAGGTCATGAGCTTCTTTGACGCTCATTGCAGAAGGAACGTTCAGGTGAAAATCAACATATCGGTAATTTCCGGCTTTACGGGTACGAAGACCATGAAAGTTAATAGTTTCTGAACAGTACGTGTTGATGAGGTCATTAATATGGGTTACTTCCTGTTCTGAAAGTGACTCATCCAACAAGGGAGCATATGCTTTCCTGAATAAAATGAAAGATTCCCGGAGAATAAGCAGAGCAACCAGGATGGCAATAACCGGGTCAAGATAATGGATCAACGGGCTTTTGATGAAAAAACCAAGAATAAACATCAGGAATAGCCCTGCAGCAACTCCCAGTGAAGTATAAACATCTACCTTCAGGTGCAATGCATCTGCCTCCAATGCAATGGAATCGGTTGATTTAGCTTCTTTGTATATCATTCGGGAGACAATAAAATTTACGATGGCGGAAATCGCCATTACGACTATGCCAAGGCCGATTCTATCAATTATATTGGGATGTAATATCCTTCTCAAAGCTTCAAAAATTATCCATCCCGATGCAATAAAGATCAATATAGCTTCAGTGACCCCGGAAATATTCTCAAATTTTCCATGACCATAAGGATGACGTTCATCGGCAGGGGTATCAGAAATCTTCACTGAAAAGAATGAGATTACAGATGCCAGAAGGTCCATAAAAGAATGAATAGCTTCTGATAAAATGCTGACAGAACCGCTAAAAATACCCACCGTAATTTTGATCGCTATCAGCAGTGAATTCGAAAGAACTGATAACCGGGCTACACTGATTTTCCTTGTCATTTCACGTAGATCTTTTTTCAGGTCTCATTTGAGGGAAGAAAAGCACATCCTGAATAGATTGTGAATTGGTCATGATCATGGTTAGACGGTCAATTCCGATGCCCATTCCTGCTGTCGGTGGCATTCCGAATTCCAGTGAACGTAAAAAATCCTCGTCGAGCAACATGGATTCCATATCTCCACGTTTACCCAGTTCCAGTTGCGATTCGAATCTTTCACGCTGGTCGATGGGATCGTTAAGTTCTGAGAAAGCATTGCATATTTCTTTGCCGTTACAGATAGCTTCGAACCGTTCTACCAATCCTTTTTTGGTACGGTGTTTTTTTGCAAGAGGCGACATTTCTATGGGGTAATCAGTAATAAAAGTCGGTTGGATCAGGGCAGGCTCGCATTTTTCACCAAAGATCTGATCGATGATCTTCCCTTTTCCCATGGTTGGATCAACAGATACATCCAGGCTTTTAGCCAGGTCAACCAATTCCTGTTCAGCTTTTCCGGAAATATCCACACCCGTAAAATGCTGAATTACCTCATACATGGTAAAGCGTTTCCATGGCCGTTTGAAATCGATTATATTTTCACCTGCGGGAACCTGTGTCGTGCCATGCAAGTCGATTGCGATCTTTTCCACCATTTCCTCGACCAGGTTCATCATCCATTCGTAATCTTTATAGGCGACATACAGTTCCATCTGGGTGAACTCCGGATTATGATAACGGTCCATACCTTCGTTTCGAAAATCCTTAGAAAATTCATAAACACCATCAAAACCACCGACGATCAATCTTTTTAAATACAATTCATTTGCAATGCGTAAATAAAGTGTCGTGTCGAGAGTATTATGGTAAGTGGTGAAGGGTCGTGCTGCCGCACCTCCATATAAAGGCTGAAGTACAGGGGTTTCAACTTCAAGATAATTGTGGAGATTCAGGAATGAACGAATGGAATTAACAAGAATAGCTCTTTTCTGGAAGGTTTCCCTTATCTGGGGATTCACGATAAGATCAACATAACGTTGCCGGTAGCGTTGTTCAGGATCGGTGAAAGCATCAAAAACAGTATCTTCTTTCTCTTTCACGATTGGAAGCGGGCGCAATGATTTGCAGAGAAGAATAAGAGATTTTACATGGATCGTTATTTCCCCCATATGTGTGATGAAAACAAAGCCTTTCACACCAATGATATCCCCGATATCCAGTAATTTCTTAAAAACAGTATTATAGAGCGTTTTATCTTCACCAGGACAGATATCATCACGTTTAATGTACAGTTGGATACGACCTGTGGAATCTTGGATCTCAATAAAAGAAGCTGCTCCCATGATCCTGCGGCTCATGATCCTTCCTGAAATACTGACATCCTGAAAAAACGATGGATCTTCTGTAAATTTTTTCTTAATTTCTTCAGCATGCGTATTAACTTCAAACGTATCAGGCGGGTAGGGATTAATACCTAACCGTAAAAGTTCCTTTAATGAGTTGCGGCGGATCAATTCCTGCTCGCTCAATACCTGTGACATGGTTTCAGATTTTGGGCAAAGATAAAGAAAACTTGCATGACAGGTCTTATCCCAGTATGGTATGCAGTATATGATGAGATTTAATTTCCCTGAACCCTGGAACATGCAAGCGGTAATAGATTAGGATCATTTCCAGCAACTTATCCCGGGTTTTAGCAGGAATTTGGAATAAAGGGCAGGTGCCTTCAGGGGTCTGTAAAAGCTGGAAGAACATTTTACTCATGGAAGGATTGAGGAAATCAGGATGCTCAGGAGCATTTGACTGAAAGATCCCTTCCCTGAGGTTCATGAACAAGTTTTCTCCTGAATAATTTAATTGCGGCAGGCAACCAAGATAACGGGTCAGTTGCAAGGAAAAAACCAGGTGGAACGATGTAAAATTATCGACGATGGTGTCCAGATAAATACAGGTTTGATAAAGAAATGAAAAGAGTTCAGAATGAGGATCTTCTTCATGAATGGTTTTATACACAAGTTCGTTGATAAACATTGCAATTGAACTTTTTCGTATGTCGAACGGAATGGTTTGGTAAGGATATAAATGACCCGCCTCTTTCAAGGTTTGAAGTGAGGATTTTTCCTTATGATAAACAACAAGATCGAGAAGTGTCAGGGGTTGGAAAAGACCGGATCTGATCTTAGCATTCTGTTTCCTGACTCCCTTTACAAGATAAGATTGGAGTCCGAATAACTCGGTATAAATCTTTACAACATTGCTGGTTTCCGAGAATTTGGTTGCATGTAAAGCGATTCCCCTTGTCTCGTGAAGCATTAGTGAATAATAAGGATTTTGGTTACAATTTTTTCGGTCCCGGTGTCATTGCCGGCATAAACCAGATATACCCCGCTTTTAGCCTTTCTCCCGCTGAAGTTCTTGCCGTCCCAAACTGCCAGGCCTCCATTGGCTTGCGTGGAAAAGATAAGATTGCCTGAAATATCGGTTATACGGACCTGGGCATTGCTTACAAGGCCTTTGATCCCGATTAACCCATTATAATCTTCTCTTACCGGATTGGGATAGGCATAAACGGTAGCGAAGCTTTCCCCTCCCTCGGTTGCAGTTCCTTTATAAGAGATCAGCCCCTGGTCAGTGCCGATAAATACTTCCCCGGTTTCCGGATCGATCGCTACCGCAAGTATATTGTTGGAAAAAAGCGGGCTGTTATCAGTCGTAAAATGCTCAATCTGTGTTGTGCCGTCTGCCGAAAAAAGATACAACCCTCCGCCTTCTGAGCCAATCCATTTACGGTTAGCGCCATCAACAGCTATAGTCGTTACTTTTTCATTTTCCATCAGGTATTGAACATAAAGTCCTTGCTGAACAAGGATCTGTTGGGCATCGAAATTCTGGCCGGTAAATATATTTTCAGGATTAAAGAAAACGCCGATACCTGCTTCAGTTCCAACCCATACCTCTCCATTTTTATCCACTGCCATTGCATAAACATATTGTCCTGGAATATCCCCATTGCCCACTTGCTGGCTAAGCAGCATGGACTGGCTGTTTGCTGGATTGGTAGGATCTTCTTTAAAAACCAATAATGGGCTGGTTATCGAACCTGCAATCCTTGTTACAATCCATTTCTGGTTATAATTGTCGATAATCATCTGACCAAGGTCATCCTGTTGAATGATAGGCACATTATATCCGGTCCATTGCTGTGAGTTTGAGCATGTTCTGCAATATTTTGAGATACAGTAGTTATTGTGAGAATTCACCACCCAAAGGTTCCCGTCGCTGTCGAAGGCAGTGCCACCGACTCTTACATCACTGGTATCCGGATCCGCGCTATGATTTCTGAGTGTGCTGTTTCCAACCCCAAAATGGCCTATCACTTTCCCATCATACAATTCGAGCAATCCACGATAAAATGAACCGGAATAAACCCTTCTCGGATCACTTGGATCGACAGAGATGGTACAAAGATCTGTAATATTAACCAGACCAGGATCTGTAGATGCAGTAATGTTAGTCCAGGAAGCACCATCGTAGTGATAAATTGCAGCAGGTTTGTAAATTGGAGTATAGGAGAGATCCCTTCCTCCCGGAACAACATAGACATCATTACCGAACGTCGTAATGGCAAAAACGAGGGAGGAAAGAGGGCCACTGAGATTGACCGGATTATAATTTCCAGAAGTACTCAGGGATACAAGCCCGGCATTATTATCTGCAATCCAAATCAGGCCGCTGTTGTCGAAAATAGCATCCATAGGGCTGACAGCACCTCCATTATAACTGTAAATTCCATTGATGATATCAAAATTCTGGTCATAATATTTCACGAAATAATTAAAAGAAATAACAAGTTTCCCGTAGGTCGATTCAAAGTGTTCCACCGGATTAGAAATATCCAGTACCCATTTGGTCCAATTTCCATTTGAATACCTGAAGAGGGTATCTCCTGCCGGAGATGTCTGATATTCGCTTACAACAACCTGACCGTTAAACGTAATAATATGGTCATATGTGGCTGTGGAACTCAACCTTGAATCTATTTTCCAGGACTGATAATTGGCAAGATT
>CAZUYY010000010.1:5294-16971 GCA_964624935.1 uncultured Prolixibacteraceae bacterium | reverse complement strand
GGGGTCGGCAGAAGGATAACTGTTGGCATTATAAGATTTACTCCACGAAATATTACCCGAAAGCGAGGTGTTTATTAAGATTATGTCGGAACTAACTGTTAAATAGCTGATGATCCATCCCGGAATAGCAAACACATCATAACCCAAAGAAGAATAAGCGGAATTTAGTTTTTTCATCCATGAAACTGTCCCCGTTTGAGTTAATTTCAACAAGTACATCGTCTGAACATAAGTTGAGCTGTTTTCCAGGTAACCGGTGACAATATAACCCGTATCGCTTGTTTGACTTACTCCGCTACCAAAATTCTCATAACCGGCAACAGAATACAGCTTTCCCCAGGATAAATTTCCGGATACATCAAGCTTGACAACAACAATCTTTTCCCCCGAAGCATTTCCTGTCAGAATGAACCCATTATCAAGAGTCTGCCTTATTGATATAGCCTTATCCTGGAACCCCATATCTATCATTCTTGTCCACAATGTATCTCCTTCTGAATTTATCTTGACACAGAACAAATCGGAAGCAGTATCTCCCGGATTAGTAGTATATCCTACTAATACGAAACTAGAATCCCACGTGGCTGCAAGTGAATATAATGCCCCGTTGTTGTTTCCAAAGGTTTTACTCCATATAATTGATCCTCCGGTGTCAATTTTTGATACAAATGCATTGTTGTTTTCTTCGCCCGCAATTATAAATTTATTATCCACTGTCTTGGCACAGCAATAAGTTTGTACATTGTTTTTAGAATCAGTGACCACCTTTGAAAAAAGGGATGATTGTGCTAAACCAGCGTACGATGCCAGAAAAAATAAGCACCATACCATCAGAAACCGTGTAATTGTTTTCATGGGAATCAATTTAAAGATTATACTTTTTTTTACACATTCAAATGTAAAATATATTTTGGCCCAATCGACAAAACCTGTCGATTTTTTTCACTCACCATGTAAGAAGAACACCAATTCACCAGTCCGCCAAATTGTCTGCCCATCCACCTGTCCACCTGTCCACTCGTCCGCCTGACTGCTTGTTCAATTTTTCACTTTGTGACTTTGTGACTCTGTGACTTTTTTTCTTAATTTTGAGTGATAAAATTCATGAACATGGCCGATACTATAAAATTCGGAAATAATTATTCCGACATCAGCACAGATCTTGCTTTTCAATTCGAATTCAATTGCGACTGCTGCAGAACAGGATACCGTTCAACGGCTAAAGGTTACACAGCCGGTCAGGCTTCGAAGATTCTTGGAACTGCCAGTACTCTCTTCGGAGGTTTTTTCGGAGGACTATCCAACGTCGGACAAACTGTCAAGGATGCATCATGGAAAAATGCTCATGACAAAGCATTTGAGGAAGCACTCATAGAAATGGCACCGACATTCATTCAATGCCCTCATTGCCATTCATGGGTATGCCGGGAACAATGCTGGAACACAAAGAAAGGGTTGTGTAAAAATTGCGCCCCCGATCTTGGCGTGGAAATGGCCTATGCACAATCGGAAAAATCCGTGGAAGAGATCCATGAGCATGCTGCAATGGCAGAAGAGGATAAGAAACTTGGTGTGGAATACTGGAGGACAAACATCCGTGCTACATGTCCGAAATGTGAAGCACCTCTTGCGGAGAATGCTAAATTCTGTCCCAATTGCGGTGCAAAATTGAATGAAGATGATAAATGCGCGCATTGCGGCGCTAAGCTGACCCCCGGCGCTAAATTCTGCCCTGAATGTGGCGAGAAGGTCTAATGACAAATTAAAATCTACATGATAAAAGAGGATGTATTGACTGCCGACTGCCGAAAATGTACGGGCGACCCTTGTGGTCGCCCTGCCAACTTCTCGTCCGCTTGTCTGCCCTCTGTTCTCTGTCCTCCGACCTCTGGCCTCTAATTCTTCCTCTTTGCGCGTTCATACTGCACCGGCCATGGAACATCCACGCCAAGTGCCATTGCGGCATGTAAAGGAAAATACGGATCACGCAGGAATTCACGTGCCAGTGAAACGATGTCGGCCTGACCGCTTGATAGGATCTCTTCAGCCTGAGCAGGCGTTGTGATGATTCCCACGGCACCAGTCATTATCCCTGTTTTTCTCCTGATCTCTTCTGCAAACTGAACCTGGTATCCGGGGCCAGGTTTTATCTCCAAACCAGGGACAGCGCCACCGGACGAACAATCTAAAAGATCGACCCCGTTTTTCTTTAGCAATGCAGCAAGGTCAACAGACTCGTCAAGGGTCCAGCCATCATTCCTCCAATCAATCGAAGAGATCCTGACAAATACCGGATATTCATCCGGCCAGACACTCCTTATCGCAGCAACAACCTCCATTAGCAACCTGATCCTGTTTTCAAACGATCCTCCATATTCATCCTTACGTTGATTCGTCAGGGGTGACATAAACTCATGCATTAAGTAGCCGTGTGCTCCATGGATCTCGGCAACCCTGAATCCTGCCTTTAATGCACGGATAGCAGCCGATTTAAAATCACTGACCACCTTTCCGATACCTTCTTTACTCAATTCAACAGGGATTGCCGTATCTTCAGAAAATGGAATTGCACTGGGAGCAACTGTTTCCCAGCCTCCCTCTTCGATTGATAACACCCGGTCACCATTCCACGGGGATGTCCTGCTTGATTTCCTGCCTGCATGAGCAAGCTGAATACCGGGAACTGAATTTTGCTGGAGAATAAAATCTGTTATCTTTTTCAAATAATCAATATGTTCATCCTTCCAGATCCCGAGATCATCAATGGAAATACGTCCTTCGGGTGAAACTGCGGTAGCCTCTGTCATCACAAGAGCCGCCCCTCCGACTGCCCTGCTGCCAAGATGCACCATATGCCATTCATTTGCAAAGCCATCCCGGCTGGAATATTGACACATAGGAGAAACAGCAATCCGGTTCTTTAGTTCTATCTGCCTTATCTTTAATGGACGAAAAAGTTCTATCATAATCCGTTTTTTGATTGTAAAAACGCGGAAAATTCAGATTTAATTTTATACAGTGAAAAAAATCATGATAACCCCCTCATTCCCCCTCCCTCTTGGAGAATGCTGTTTTTCATTCTTCATTCTTCATTTTTCACTTGGACTTGGGGCGGGGGGTTAAGGAATCATCCCTGAAACTTTTCCTTACTCCCGGAATACGCTGCACCACCGAAACCAAGAACTGCCATGAATATAGTCCTCAGGAAGATCAAACCCACGGTAAACCACCCTCCTTTCCCGAAACTCTTTGAGAGCCCGTGCAGTATCATGATCCCGATGATTATATTTACAATCGGAATTAGCAAAAGCAGAATGTACCACCAGGGTTTCCCGGCAATCTTTATGACAAGAAGAATATTGTAAACCGGAATGATTGATGCCCAGCCCGGTTCATCCGTCTTCTTAAAAATGAACCAGAGAGCAACATACCTTATCACCATTACATGAAGAGTAAAGATGATAATGGGGATCAGGATCATTGGCATCATGCACATCGAATGACAGCAAGTCATGCCATGGTGTAAACACTGTTCCATACACTAAAGGATTTTGGTTAATACTGCAAAATGTTATCTGTTCATATTGAACAAATTCACCCGTAAAGATACATCGAATATGTGTAAACTGACCTCGCTCCCCGAAAAACAATTAAAAAAGTCGGCAGTCAGCAGTCCTCAGTCGGCAGTCAACAGTCAGCAATGAAGCCTCCTATTTCTATTCTCTATTCTCTATTCTCTTACCTCTGACCTCTGACCTCAGTCCGCCAGTCCGCCTGATAGCAGGGTCATTGAAAATGCCTACCTTTGAAAAATGAAGAAGAACTATAAATACGAAACCGTTGAAGGAGATCCTTTAAATACAAGGATCTACATATTGGACAATGGCCTGAAGGTATTTTTGTCAGTTTATCACGATACCCCAAGAATCCAGACATATATCGCTGTGCATACAGGCAGTAAAATGGACCCTCCCGAAACAACCGGTCTGGCACATTATTTCGAACATATGATGTTCAAGGGAACAGAAAACTTCGGCACCATCGACTGGAATAACGAATCCGCATTGATCGGACAGATAGAAGCCTTATTCGAAACATACCGCAAAGAGAAAAAAGATACTGTCCGCGCACGTATTTATCAGGAAATCGACACCCTCTCGCACAAAGCGTCCTTCCTTGCTATCCCGAATGAATACGACAAACTGATGGATGCTATCGGCTCACAGGGATCCAATGCCGGTACTTCCAATGACTACACGATATTCATGGAAAATATTCCTTCCAGCCAGCTTGAAAATTGGGCAATGATTGAAGCCGAACGTTTCTCCAAGCCTGTTCTGCGTTTGTTTCATACTGAACTCGAGACCGTTTACGAGGAAAAGAACATGTCACTTACAAACGAAAACCGTAAGGTCAATGAAGTCCTGATGCAGATTCTTTTTCCCAATCATCCTTATGGAACCCAGACGACGCTTGGTGATGCGGAACACCTGAAGAATCCTTCAATGAAGAACATCCGGGAATTCTTTGCGAAATATTATGTCCCGAATAACATGGCAATCTGCATGTCTGGTGAGCTTGATCCTGACAAGACAATAGAAATTATCGATCGGCATTTCGGCAACATGAAGCCGGGATCCGTTCCGGCATTGTACTATGAGCCATGGAAACCTGTCGAGGCCCCGGTTGTTAAGGAAGTTGTCGGTCTTGAAGCCGAAAACATAAGGATTGGCTATGGATTTGATATAAAAGCACGCGATGAGGCCTCTGTTCTGCTTACTATGGCCGCTTCCATTCTTTACAACGAGAAAGCCGGCCTGATCGATTTGAACCTGAACCAGCCACAGAAAGTACTGAATGCAGACGCTTATGATGGTCAGTTGGCTGATTATAGCATGTTGATCCTTAGTGGTCACCCAAAATCGGGTCAATCATTGGAAGAGGTCAGGGATTTGTTGATTCAGCAGGTGCAGTTGTTTAAAAAGGGTGATTTCCCCGGATGGCTGCCTGAAGCTGTCGCTAACAATGCCCGCTTTGATCTTCTGAAACAATATGAGTCAAACCAGGGAAGGGCAATGGCAATCTCTCATGCCTACCTGTACGATATCCCTTATAGAGAGTTCACCGCTTTTATTGAAAAGTTGGAAAGGATCAGGAAGGAAGACATTGTGGCCTTTGCAAAGAACCACCTGAATAATCCTGTTATCATCAATAAAATACAGGGACCGCCGGAAGAAACTCTGAAAGTCACTAAGCCTCCGATTACACCTATTCACATAAACCGGCATCAGGAATCGGCTTTTCTGAAAAAAGTGAAAGAGACGGTGATTCCAGACGAACAACCTGAATTTCTGGAGTATTCAAAGGATATTGTTATATCATATTTGCCGGATTCTACACGTCTTCTCTACAGGAAAAATGCAGAGAACGACACATTCCACATTGAATATTATTACAAAATGGGCAAAAATCACGATAAGGTGATGAACTTTGCCATCGAGCTTCTCCCATACATCGGAACTTCAAAACATACGGCAGAACAAATAAATCTGGAACTGTTTCGCCTGGCCTGCGCATTTCATGTGAATACCTCGGATGATGAAACATCGCTTTCAATAACCGGGTTGACGAGAAATATGGAACAGGCGCTTTGTTTGGTTGACGAATTGTTGACCGCTCCTGCTCCTGACAGGAATACACTTGTCAATCGCGTGGAGAATACGTTTAAATCAAGATCGGACAGGAAAACAAATCAAAATGAGATTTTTTCTGCATTGGTCAGCTATGGTACGTATGGAACTTTTTCTCCATTTAATAATATCCTGAACGAAAAGGAATTACGGTCGCTTACGGTTCTTCGGATAATCGGGAAAATTAAAGACCTGAAAAATATCAGGCATGACATTCTTTATTATGGTGACATGAGTCCTGTTGAATTTACTAGTATTCTTGCGAAATATCATTGTGGTTCTTCTGCTTTAAAACCTGCACCTGCACCCGTGGTGTTCAGGGAAAATGAAACACTTGAAAACAAAATATTATTTACACATTATGATGCAAACCAGGCAAAACTCCAGACACTGATTAAAGGCGGACGATATGACCGCAGCCTGGCACCCGTAATTGCCCTGTTCAATTTCTATTTCGGAGATATCGTTTTTCAGGAACTTCGGGAAAAAAGAGCGCTCGCATATACTGCAACTTCACGCTACCAGGAACCGGTCGATCTTGAAAAATCCTATCTGAACAAGGGTTACATTGCTACCCAGAATGACAAGATCATGGATGCTTTCAGTGCCTTCGATGAACTTTTCAACGTCCTTCCCATTTCTGAAAGTACATTCCATGGATCAAAATATGCCCTGCTGAACAAGATCAGTACAGAAAGGATTCGAAGAATAAACTGTATATGGAATTTTTTAAATGCAGAAAAACTCGGTCTTACTCAGGATATCCGTAAAGATATTTTTGAAAAAGTGTCAGGAATGAATCTGAATGACATGACTGGATTTCAGGACAAGTACCTGAAAGACAAAGCAAAAACGTATCTTATGCTGGGTAGGGAATCAGCCATAAATTTCAATGAACTCGAGAAGATTGGCCCGGTTATAAAATTAACACTCGAAGAACTCTTTGGATATTAATTCCTCCCTCAAAAAAGATTTACCTATCCCGTTATTGACTTCAAGGTTTTTATGTATTATCTTTATGGCCCCAACAAAAAAGATATCATGAATGTTCTTGTTTCCTGTATTTATCCCTGGAGGAATATTCGTGGTTTTTATCAACAAAAATCCAACCTATGAAAAAATGTTTTACACTGCTTACAGTAATTCTCATTGCTGTAGCCTCCTGGGCACAAAATTCCGATTATCTCCTGAAAAAAGATTTTCAATCGGAGAAGAAAAAGATCTCTGATGGGATCGATGCTGCTAAGAAAGCAGGATTTGATGCAAAAAAACTCGCCACTAAGCAGTTAACTTCCGTTGACAGTCTTGCTGCTATCCTTTCTGTAAATGAAATAGATCTTAAAAAGACGAATGATTCTCTGTTGAAAATCACTACACGTTTCAATGATCTGGATGTCAAAGTCAGCAAAGCCAGTTCGAATGCCGAAAATTATCTCCTTTTGGCCGTAATTGTAATTGCTATTCTGTTCATGCTGTTTCTTGCGCTTATTTTCTTTATGAGAAGTAAGGCCGATGAGAAGATCCATGAATTAGCAGAAGAAATCAATAAACTGGAAGAATCGGTAAAACAGGATATTGCTTCTGTAAAAGAAGAACTGAAGAAATCAACTGATTCACTTTCTTCGAACCTGCATCAATATTCAGACAAGTTTACTGCGTCTATTGAACGTTGCGAAGAGAAACAACGGAATTTCGCCACCGAACTGGATGAATTTGTCGAAAAAACCTTTAAAGAACAAGCACTTCAGGTTTCAAAACTCAATGAAAAGTTTAATGATCTGTCAGCAAAATTGACTGCAGAACACTCAGAACATAAAACTTTCCATGATAAAATAGAAGCAGATCTGAAAGGACTTCGGTCATTACATGCTAAAGACATAGACGATCTCAAAGCCAAGCTCTGAACCGCGTTCGTCACAACTGCACGAGTGACCGGTCCGGTCGCTCTATTTTCTTTTATTCCTTTGGCTTCAATGGAATGATACCACCCATTTCACTGAGAACATTCACAAGATCTGAACCTGAAGGAACCACAAATTTTGAATTTTCTTTGAGCGATGTCTCCAACGCTTGGATCCTTCTTAACAATTGAGCATTCCCGATAAAGTACTTCTCGGCTGCTTCATTTACAAGCTGAATAGCCTGTGCTTCGCCTTCTGCGCGAAGAATAGCAGCCTGTTTTATTCCTTCTGCTTTTCTGATCTCTGCTCTCTTCTCCCCGTCGGCCCTTGTTTCAGTTGCTGTGGCAAAATCGATGGCAGCAATCTTTTCATTTTCTGCCTTCACGATCTTGTTCATAGTTTCCTGCACATCTTTCGGAGGTTCTATTTCTTTCAATTCGGTTCGGATAATCTCGATTCCCCAATGATCAGTCTCTAAAAGAAGCGTTGTATGAAGATCTTTATTGATCCGCCCTCTTTCACTGTTCGCTGATTTCAGGGTCAGGGTCCCAATGATGTTACGAAGTGTTGTTCGTGCAAGGTTAACAATCTGATATTCAATACTGTTAACATTATACTGCGAGAATTTCACACTGTCTTCATCCGATTTTATCTTGAAATAAACCTGTGCATCAACCTTGGCATTCAGGTTATCATTAGTGATGATCTCCTGGGGCTCCGCATTGATCATCTTTTCAGTGACATTTACCTGGTACATCTTTTCAATACCCGGGATGATCCAATGAAACCCAGGCATTGAAAAACGATTGTATTTCCCAAACCTTTCGACTAATCCCCGGTGGGTTGGACGGATAATTCTTATGCCTGAAAAGAAAATCAGTACTAAAATCCCGGTAATAATGACAAAAATTGAAATGTTCATAATAATAGTTTTAATTGTTCGACAATAAGTTTAAGGAAGAATTCCTCCTATCCTTCATGGACAAATGTAATGAAATTTGTTAACTTCGCCTGCTCAATTGTTAATCTTAAGAAAGACTGAAAAATAATAATAAAATAACCACCAATGAAAGAGATCAATTCACCAGGGGAATTCATGGAAATTGTCAATGCATTTCGTATCAGCAGGATCATACTTACAGCCCATGAACTGAACATTTTTACACTGCTAAAAGATGGTTCACTCACTTCTGCAGCCACGGCCAAGGCAATTGGAACCAGTGATCGGGCCACCGACAGGTTAATGAATGCCTTGGTTCCCATAGGACTGTTGAAAAAATCAAACAATCAATTTTCCAACACGGACTTTTCAACACGGTTTATGATCAACGGACAACCCAATTACGTAGGCAATCTCGATCATATTGTCCATTTATGGAAGACCTGGAGCACATTGACAGAAGCCATAAAAGCAGGAACTTCAGTAGCCGTTAAACACCCGATAAGCGAGCGGGAGGACTCATGGATTGAACCATTCATCGCTGCGATGCATTCCAGAGCAATACATCAGGCAAAAGAGGTTGCAGCAGTACTTGATCTCTCAGAGACTAAAAATATATTAGACATTGGCGGAGGCTCAGGAGCATTCACATTTGAATTCATCCGGGAAAAACCTTCCATCAGGGGAACCATCTTTGATCTTCCAAACGTAATACCAATCACCCGGAATTACATTACACGGGAAGGATTTTCTGACTCGGTCTCAACGATCGCCGGTGATTACCTGAAAGACGAATTCGGGTCCGGTTATGATCTGATATTACTTTCCGCTGTCATTCATATCAATTCTCCTGAAGAAAACAAGATCCTCATGAACAAATGCGCAGAAGCTTTAAATCCCGAGGGCCAGATTGTCATTCTTGACCATGTCATGAATGAAGACCGGACATTACCGCCAGCAGGTGCCTTCTTCGCCCTGAATATGATCGTAGGAACCGAAAAGGGAGATACGTATACAGAAAATGAAATCAAATCCTGGCTGCAGCATTCAGGCTTCAAATACATCCGGAGAAGAGACACTCCCCAAGGCTCCAGCATGATGATCGGGATAAAATAAAACCGGAGGACAGAATTCGGAGTACGGAAGACAGCTCAATGATCTCTATTATCCACGCACCGATAAAAGAATATTTGTATTCGGCAGGATTGAACATTGAGATCTACTTTAGACTTTAGTGAGAACCCCTCCCCCAGCACCTCCCCCAAGAGGGAGGGGAGTAGAAAACAATATAATTAACGTGATTAAAAAGAGTTATATAACTACGGCTAAGCTCGCTAAGAAGTATATCGTTGAAATTGAACTTTTTGCATCTTGGTGTATTGGCGGTAGAATTTTAAAATGAGTTTCCGGAAGGGACTCAAGAAATGAAGTACAAGATTATAACTACCGTTTGTTTTGTAAACCCTACCTTTTAATAAACTTCTATAACACTTCACTCAATTCATTAACTTTTGTACCTTTATCAGGATAAATTTGTTTGATGACAAATGAAGATTAAAAGGATCAGATTGAAACAGTATTACGCTATTGTTGTTGATGACGAGAAAAATGTTCGTGAAGCGCTTGTTCTACTACTGGCTGAATATTGTCCTGAAATAATCGTATCCGGAACTGCAGCGTCTGCAGAGGAAGGACGCGAACTACTGAAAAACCATGAAATTGATTTCATTTTCCTGGATATTTCTATGCCCAAGGAGGATGGTTTTGCTTTTCTGCGTTCTATTCCTAAAGCCAATTACGGTATTATTTTCGTTACCGCTTACCAGGAATATGCATTGAAAGCATTGAAAGCAAGCGCTATTGATTACCTGTTAAAACCGGTCAACGCCATTGAACTCCGTGAAGCAGTTACCAAGGCTATCCAGTATCATGAGCTAAGGGAAAGCAAGTCGGATGTCCGTAAAATTTATCATGAGTCACTGGATAACCTCCATGAACAGATCCAATCGGATGATAAGCTCATCTCCAGGATCACAGTAACTGAACAATTCGGGTTCCGGATGGTGAATGTGGCCGATCTGATGTATCTGCAGGCAGACAGCAATTATACGATCCTGCATCTGTCAGGTCTGAATAAAATCGTTTCGACCCGGTCGTTGTGTGATTTTGAAAATATCCTCGATCGCCCCGATTTTTTCAGGATCCATAAATCTACAATTATAAACCTGAATTATTTACTTGCTTACTCAAGTTATGAAGGAAATTTTGCCGAACTAAAGGATGGTACAAAATTGAGTATTTCACGACGAAAACTGAACGACTTTCGTGAAGCCGTAAAACAATTCTCAAAATCACCGGATTGATGTGAGAAGTCGGTTATTTCTTTTTTTCACTCTCATTTCGTTGGCTGGTCAGATCCTGTCAGCCCAAAATCCTTATATCCAACATTATACTACTTATGATGGCTTGCCATCGAACACCGTTTACTATATTTACCAGGATAGTCGAAAATTTATCTGGTTTGCGACGGATGCCGGCGTGTCAAGATATGACGGAACGATATTCACGAACTTCCGTAAAAGCGATGGTTTAAGCAGCAATGAAGTGATCAGGATAAAAGAGGATTCGACCGGCCGTATCTGGTTCTTTAATTATAATGGCAGTCTTAATTTTTTTTACCGGAACAAAATATTTAATGAAACCAATGCTTCATTCCTGGATTCGATAAACAACAAGAATTTCTTTATCGATTTTTACCAGGACAAGGATCAAACGCTCTATTTCTATAACAAGTCCTTTGAAATATTTTCATTAAGCCGGCAAAACAAGGTTAGAAAAATAGAAATAACCGAAGATTTTATTAAAAAACAGGCCAGATGTAATGTGAAAGCATCACTGAATTTAAGATATTTACTTAAAAACCAAGTGGGTGACTTTATATTCTGGACACAATGGTATATATTCAAACTTGATAAGTCATTCAACCAGGTAAAAATAATCTTCGATTCAGTTGCTACCTGGCAAGTTTTTCCAACCCGAAACAGAACTTATTATATTTCTGCTTACGAACGCGGGGTATTCGGATTTAACGATGAATTTAAGATTGATGCTTTTTTAATGCCTTTTAAAATGCCGTTTATCTATAC
>CAZUYY010000010.1:0-5284 GCA_964624935.1 uncultured Prolixibacteraceae bacterium | reverse complement strand
TGATAAATGCTGCCGGGGCGGAACCGCTGGAAGATGCCGGCGGGTTGTTATGGATAGTCACATATGATAAGGGCGTTTTTTGTCTCCGGAATAACAAGATTGTGAATCACTTTGATATAAGCGAGGGTCAGTCGATTATCCAGGACAATGAAAACAATATCTGGATAAGTTCGATGAAAGATGGAGTTTATAAAGTCAGTCCGAACCTGACTGTCCACATGCATTACGAGAATATTTTATTCCAGAATGCAGGAATCATAGCTTTAGCTGTAAACCCCGGCGGAGGTCTTTGGTTAACGAATGGTAAAATTGTATACCTTTTAAAGAATAATGAATTTTATACTTTAAATTATCCGGTTGAAAATTTTCCATTTAACCAGGTTTATCAATTGAAAAACAGTGATTTGATTTTAGGCAAGAAAGGCTTCTTCGCTTATGCTTTTGAAGGAATTTCCATGGATAAGATTACAAAAATAATTACATATAAATCGGTGACCAAAACGTTGACGCAGGATACTAAAATTACAATTAATAAGGGAGAGAATAAGGTAAATACTTTTGGGAATTTAACAGTCCATCTTTATAAATTTTATATACAATTTCAGCACATAAAAGATATAAATTTGGGTGAGCATGTTTATAACACTTTCTACAATATTAATGATGACCTTATCATCAATGCAAGGAAAAATTACATTTACCGGAACGAAAAACTTATGCCCTGTAAGGAATTATCCCGCTTCGATACGAAAATAATTATGGATCATCTGATCCTGAACGACTCGATAGAACTATTTAATATCGAGGGCGACAGCATTTATCTTTACGACCAGCATACTTTTATTAATCTCACTGCCGCTTTTGGTTCACCAATTGATCTTCAGATAAGAAAAGCTACTTATGAAAAACCAACCTTGTATCTCTCAACTTTCAGAAACATCTACAAATGCGATAATCCATCAGACATCTTTAGGAATAAGCCGGTAAAACTGAAATTAGTGAATATCAACTTCCGGAATATTCATGATATCGTTGTTAAAAATGATTCGGTTTACATTGCATCAGATGACGGGCTTACGATCATCCCGGAACCCTTGAACCGGGAGATCAAAACATTTACTCCCATACCCTATATTCAATCCATACTGGTCAATGACATAGAGGCAGACCTGTCAGAACAAAATATCACATTAACCGGAAACAACAGGATCAAAGTTATTTTCAGCAGCATTAACTATTCCTCAACACCTGTAATGTACTCTTATATGCTTGAAGGCGCTGATTGTAACTGGTCAAAAGGGAGAGGAAGGATTGTTATATACGAGAATCTTCCTGCAGGGAACTATATTTTTAAGTTAAGGACACGGAAACCGAATTCAGAATGGAGCAGACCCGTCGAATTTAAAATCCTAATCAAATCTCATTTCTGGATGCGACCTCTTTTTCTGACAGGGATGTCGGTTTTGTTCCTGATCTTGATTTTCCTTGCAATTCTCCGAAGAAAAAACATTCAGATAAAACACAGGGAAATAGATCACCAATTAATAACATTGGAGCAGAAGGCGCTTCAATCGATGATGAACCCCCATTTTATTTTCAATTCACTGGGGTCAATCCAGAATTACCTGCTTCAGAATAAATCCAAGGAAGCCGGGTTATATCTTTCACAATTTGCACGACTTATCAGGCAGAACCTCAATGCGATCAATGCGGCTAACATCAATCTCGATGAAGAAATCGACCGGTTGAAGAATTACCTTGATCTGGAGAAAATGAGAATGGAAAATAAGTTTGATTACACCATTGAGGTTGATGAAAACCTGGATGCAGACGAGATCCTGATCCCCTCGATGATCATTCAGCCATTTGTTGAGAATGCCATCTGGCATGGTATTGCCGGCCTGGATTACAGGGGATCAATCCACATCATCTTTCGTCAGCATACCGAAAAATCGTTATTGATCCTGGTCGAGGATAATGGCGTCGGGATGAAGCGATCGGTAGAATATTCAATAAAAAGCGAAAAGCATGTGAACCTGGGAATGGAAATGAACCGGAGAAGGCTGGATCTCATTGGAAAAAAATACCATATTGATACCTGTATTAAAATTTCTGAAGCCAATCCGGGCAATCCGAATCCCGGGACGAAGGTGGAGTTGGTAGTGCCAGTAGTAGTTTAGTTGGGAGTTGGCAGTCACCTTTATCACTATCCGTTAATACTCCATCAAATACCTTTTATTCAATAGAATATACCGTTTGCTCAATCAATGAGCAATGCTAATATATTCCCCTTACTATTGTAGTCTAAATTATTATAATCTTCTGCTTAGCATGTTATTGCATTAAATAATTAATGCGAGCTTTATTAAATCTAAAAATTTATATTATGAAAAAAAAATCATTGCTTTTCAGCTTGTTAGGGCTGTTAATGTCAATATTCAATACCGGCATCCAGGCTCAGGTAACAATTGGCTTCATTCAACCTCCATCAAACGAATGGAGTATGCAATATATGTGGAACTTAACCATCACGAACAACAGTGGGAAAGACCAGGTGGTTAAACTGAAAGGAACGCTGGAGGAAAAAAGAAAAGGGTTAATTGCCGATGCTTCCAGTTCATTTTTTACTGCAAAACCGGGCACTTACCCGGTTCATGTCAGCGATCTGAATCCTGTCTCCACTAATTATGTCGACAAGAAATATGAAGATATCATGCTATCAACAGGTACGATGCCGGACGGAGATTATATTATTTGTGTCATCGTATATAGTGCAGCCAATATAGAATTATCAAAAGACTGCATCGAGCAGCCAATTCATAATCTGACTCCTCCGGAACTTACATACCCTTCGGATGGAGAAACATTAAAGGATTCTATTCCGGTATTTCAATGGATGCCGCCCATGCCGACCCCAGCGGAAGAAATTATTACCTACACGCTAAAGATCGTTGAATTGCTTGATGGCCAGGTGCCAATCGAAGCCATGGAGTCAAACCCTGCTTTCTTTACTAAAGAAAGCATCCATTCTCCTTACTTTCAATTTCAGCTTTCATCTAGGAATTTTGTGGGGAAAACAAACTTTGCCTGGCAGGTGACTGCTAATGGAAAAAATTATGAAATCGGGAAAAGCCAAGTGTGGAGTTTTAATACTTTACCTGAAATTATGAACCCCATGGCGATGGTATCTCCAGTCCAAACAAAAATCGATTCTATAAAAGTTGAATGTGACGGGAAGGATAGTAAAGGCAATCAAAAATATAAAGTAACTGTACGATTCTTTAATCTGAACAACAACTCTAATTGTACTACATACCTGTGTTATCCGGCCACTGGTCAGGGTTCATCACCTCCTCTTGCCTGCTCCAATTATTTAAACATTATTTTAGGTAGTAGCAATATAACAAACGTTTCTCCACTCGGTGGCCCCACACCGATACCCTACAGTTCTACTGTACCAACAATCATAACGTTTAACATGACAAATCCATCTCTGCCAATTAAGATTGAAATTGAGAGTGGCATTATTTGCGGCACTACTCATAACGGAACACAATGCACGACACCTTTTGCGATAGAAAAGTTACCAGTTTGTCCATGCACTGATTGTGACACTATAGCGTTGACCTTTGACAATTTCAACACATCAGCATTTGGAACCAGTGGGTACCGGTACAATATAGCGGGAAATATTAATATCAATGTGCCCATATATCAACTGGAGTGCCAGGTACAATCATATAAATACACTGCTACTCCTTCAGGTTGTTCCATGGGGGTCAACTATCTAGAACAATCCGGGATGTTCTTAAGACCGGATACCAAGTTAAATAATTCAACTTCAATAATAATGTTCAATGAAACCATTTCCGGCCTATCGACCTCCAACAATAATGCCGCAAAGGCGGTAAAAATAATAAGCACTACACCTATCACTGGACCTATACCGGTTAAGCTCACAATAGGGATTCCGGGCCCAATTGCAGGTATTAGTCAGGGATGCTGCAAAATGGATTACACCGTATGTGTGAAAGTGATCGTATTTTATGATGCTAATTTATGCAAGTCTTGCACCTTTACCCATTGTTTCGATTTTACAAACCAATAAATTCTTCAAAAATGAAAACTATATCCAATATATTAAAATTTGTTTTCGTGTTATTGGCACTGATCGCTAATAATGATGGGATGGCACAACTACAACCCCCTGTAGATAATGCTCCACTTAGTGCTTCCTGCTATTTAGGGAGTAATCCACTGCCAGTTTCTATTTCAGTGCCTACACAAGCGTTGACAGGAGACAATATTCCTCTGAATATTAATTTACCTGCGGTGTCTGGTGCGTGCACCAAAACAGTAACCATAACTAGTACATTGAATTTACTTTTTCTTTCCTCACCATCTGGGTTTCCTTTTGCTAATACAGGTCCAGGAATCTATACATGTGGGGGAATTACAGCACAAAATGGACAAAATTTCAATGTATATTATAGCTTCCCGGGAGGAGTAACCTGCGACGGTGATAAAGGCAATTTTATTGTTAAAGTTGAGATAATTTGCAACGATGCTATAACCTCCTCCTGTCAAACAAGTGTAAACGTAAAAGCAAGAGCAGGGAATTGGTGGTCAATTTCAAAAACTTTTGTTGTTGGAGATGCAAAATGCGGAATATCTGAATGGTCGATACAACTTCAAAATAATGATTATTATCCGCAAGGATTAGGAGCTTACGATATCAAAAATGGTAGTATTAAAGAAAACACCACATTGCCAATTGTTTATCCTACAAGTGGCATATATGATAATATATACTTTAGTCATTTGTTTAACCAAATATATTATTATTATTTTGATTTACAGAACTGTGATAATAATTCTGTTACAAACAAGGTAGATTACACTTTCCCATTAGGAAATAATTGTGGAATAATGAAGGGTTCGACCCCGGTAACACCAGCAGTACCATTAGTATCTCCCAATGCCACTTTAGATTTCTTAAAATACAGTTCGGCAAACGGTAATAAATATTTCCAAGGATGTCAAGGAGTCTATATTATCGAGGTTTATAATCATGGAAATATATGCATGAAAAATCTTGAAATCTCGGACGATTTGTATATTCCCGGTCTCCATATAGGACTAATTTCTGTGGAATCCGGATGGTACCAATCCATTATTGGAACTACACATTATTTTCATGGACCGGCAATATTTTACCCTGGTCAGTATGCATTTTTTGATATCTTTTTTACTATTGACGACAATGCTTCATCACCGATATCTA
>CAZUYY010000009.1:13137-17289 GCA_964624935.1 uncultured Prolixibacteraceae bacterium | reverse complement strand
AACCTGGCTCCCCAGGATGGAACCACCTGGACTTCAGCAGGAAATGGGCCGGATACAACCAAAGGATTACCAAACATCTGCACAGCTTCCTCAACCATGAATTCCGATTACTGGCGAAGTTTACGACAACCGCTTTGGATTAATCCAGCAGCAAGTGGATCCGTCAATGCAGCCGACAACCTTGTAACACTGAACTGGAATGCTATGGTTGATCCTTATCCTTCTGACCAAACAGAGCAATATCTCATTATGCGGAATACCTCCAATGTATTTGGTATCCCAGCTGACGGGCACTCTTACCTGGTAGGTGATAATATCGGTGGCGCCGTTGTTGTTGCAAATATTAATTCTTCTCAAACACTGACTTTCATTGATTCGGTCTCAGTTCCATGCCCTTCCGGTCTTTACTATGAAGTTTTTGCTTATCGTTACGTTCAGGATTATTATTTTGGAAATAATTATAATCCGGCCCGCGGAAGTGCTTACAATGAAACATCCTTTGCCGCTACACATGTTTCCGGCGTTTTACCTGTAGCGTCGGTATCTGCAATCAGCGACCGTGATACTATCTGTTCCAGCGATACCGGGCACATTACGCTTTCGGCATCAGGAGGTTCAGGAGCAACCTTAAACTGGTACACGACAAGTTGTGGCGGTACATTGATTGGATCCGGAAGTGGGGCTGACAACAGCATTACGATCCCTATTCCTGTAAACACTACTACCTACTATGCAAGATGGGAAGATTTTTGTGGTGTGTCTGCCTGTACCAGCGTAACGGTAAATGTAATTCCTGCCGTTTCGGTGAGTTTGACCATTACAGCCGATGATACCTCCATTTGCCCGGGAAAGCTTGTAACCTTTACAGCACATCCCACCAATGAAGGCAATTCACCTGTGTACACCTGGACTATCAACGGAAATACAGTACAATCAGGGAGTTCACCAACATATAATTCTAACAGCCTGACAGTTGGGGATACAATTGAATGTCGTTTAACCTCCTCCTTAACATGCGCAGTGCCAAATCCGACCGGATCTTCGCCATTGACACTTTCAGTTTACCCTCCACCGGTTGTTACACTCACTGATAAACCCTTTCTATGTGCTGGTGAGCCCATTCAATTGGATGCCGGACAAGGCTTTGCTTCTTACATCTGGCAGGATGGCAGAAAGGGTCGGTACGATACTGCAACCAATGTGGGGACATACCGCGTCACTGTAACTGATTCTCATGGATGCACAGGGAGTGATTCAGTACAACTAAAAAACTGTGATTCGGCACTATATGTTCCAAACGCATTTTCTCCCAACAATGACGGAATAAATGATGTTTTCAAGGTTGTAAGCTCAGGAGATAATATCATCAGCTTTTCCATGCGGATATTTGACCGCTGGGGTGAACTTGTTTTCGAATCAACAGACATTACCAGGGGTTGGGACGGCCAATTAAAAAACAAACCAGCCCCCGCCGGCACCTATGTCTGGATAATCACCTACAAACTATCTTCCCCTTCAACTCCCTCCTCATCCCCAATAATTAAACACGGAACAGTCATTCTTCTAAGATAATTCTGGTATAAAAAAATCACCAGTCAGCAGTCCTCAGTCGGCAGTCAGACCTAAAATATCCATTCTCTATCCTCTATTCTCCATCCTCTATTCTTTACCCTCCGATCAGAGTTCAATAATCGTTGATCGATATTCGATTATTCATTTACCGGCGTGGGTGACCGGTCCGGTCGCCCCTCTGTTTACCGCCTTAGCGGTGAAAAAAAACTTTATAAAACAAACTAATTTTTCGTTGCCAATACTGCAATGTCCTTCGTATCCAGCACCCTCTTCTCCGCTCCAAACCGAACGCAATTGATCATCGCCAGTCCAACTTCCCTCAATGTCCCGAACGAATTCGGGAACAATGGATGAACAATAGGATAAAGCCAGGTAATGTACTTGTAAAACGACAAAGCATTCTTAAGCCCTTTGGTCGGCAATATAAATGCCGGCCGGAAAGCATACACCGCCTTGAACGGCATTTTCGCAAGGTCGTTCTCTGTCTTTCCCTTCACCCTCGCCCACATAATTTTGCCCTTCTCCGTACCATCAGTCCCTGCCCCCGACACGTAGCAAAACGTCATGCCAGGATTCAACCTGCTCAACGTCTGAGCCACATTCATCGTGAGCGTGTACGATATTTTAGTATACTCCGGTTCCTTCATCCCGATGGACGAAACCCCCAGGCAGAAAAAACAGGCATTAAACCCTGCAAGCTGGGATTCGATAGCCGTCAGATCAAAAAAATCCCCATGAATGATCTCCTTTAATTTAGGATGTGCCACCCCGCAAGGTCTCCTGTTGATCACCAGCACCTCCTCCACCTCCGGATGCATCAAACACTCATGCAACACCCCTTCCCCAACCATCCCCGTGGCACCTGTAACAATTGCTCTCACTTTTGTAATCATAACACTGAAGTTTAAATGTGGCTCAAAGATACAGCGATTTTATAAGTGGTGAACTCGTGACATGGGGAACTGGTGAATTAAAAATTGACCACAAAGTATCCTCCTAAAAAAACAGTATGAACTTCAAGAAAGATAACAATTGTTTAGCGAAACTTAGCGCATTAGCGGTGAAAGAGCCATTCGTAGCAGACTCAATCTTATACATCCAGCATCCAGTATCCAGCATTATCAAAAATATCCGTTCCTTTGCACTCACTATGTCTCTATACATCACTTCCCTCGCCTCCGGAAGCAACGGCAATTGCTACTACGTTGGGAATGATCACGAAGCCGTTCTTGTCGATTCCGGCATCTCCTGCAGGGAAACCGAACGCAGGATGACCCGCCTGGGATTAACCATGCGAAAAGTAAAAGCCATTTTCATCTCACACGAACATACCGATCACACCAAGGGGGTAGAATTCATCTCGAGGAAATTCAGGATACCCGTTTACATCACTGCCAAAACCCATAGCTACAGCAGACTGACACTCGATCCCCATCTCGTGAGACATTTTTCCATTAAAGACCCGGTTCACATTGGTGATCTGAGCATTCACGCTTTCCCGAAAAGACATGATGCTTCTGAACCCCATAGTTTTACAATAAAAGGAAACGGTGTCACAATCGGCGTCCTCACCGACATCGGCACTGCATGTGAGAATGTTGTAAAAAATCTCAGACAATGCCATGCAGCCTTCCTTGAAGCAAACTATGATGAAACTATGCTGGAAAATGGAAGCTACCCCCTCCATCTGAAAAGACGCATCCGTGGCGACGATGGCCACCTCTCAAACCGTCAGGCACTCAATCTCTTTCTCAACTTCAGATCCCCCGATATGACCCTTTTGATCCTCTCCCACCTCTCCGCCAATAACAACTCCCCCCAACTCGTGCAAGATCTGTTCACCAAACACGCCAACGGTGTAAAAATAGTTGTGGCATCAAGATATGAAGAAACCGAAGTCTTTTATGTCACTAATTCCGATACCCAAACCCTAATACCCAAACCCTAATACCCAAAACCTCACACTTCATTGATCAATATTCGATATTCGATTATTCACTTCACATACACCACCCAACACCTAATTATCAATTATCAATTATAAATGCATTTCCTGCTTGCCCTCCTCGCCCTATTCCTCGTCCCCGGTTCAGCCCTGGCTTTATGGGACGCACTGCTTGTCATCGCCGGCAATAAAGACCTCTGGATCCCCCTGATCTGTGGATTCGTCCTTGGTATCCCGTTTTATTTCTTTGTGATCAAAAAGATCCATGTAATCTCAACCTTTGAACATGAACTCACCCATGCCATGGTAGCACTGCTTTTTTTCAGAAGGATCCACAAATTTATTGTCACTTCAAAACGTGGTGGACAGGTTCAATATTCAGGAAACTTTGGCGGTGAATTCGGCACCCTCCTCATCGGGCTGGCACCATATTATCTTCCGACGTTAACACTCATCTCTGTTCTTCTCAGACCTTTCCTGCCGCCTGGCTGGTTTCCCTGGTACGACGGTTTCATCGGAGCCACACTTGCATTTCATATTTTTTCCACCGCCGAAGAAACAAAACTATCATGGACAAAACATACTTTCACCGGCGCCGGCGATAACCTAAAAACAAAATCCGATATCGGGAAAGT
>CAZUYY010000009.1:0-13037 GCA_964624935.1 uncultured Prolixibacteraceae bacterium | reverse complement strand
TCACGATTTTTCTTTCAATCTTGTAACATTTTCCAAATACCTGAGTCTAATCTGCGTTAATTAAGAAAGTTTTACTAATCCAAATGATCGACATAAAGAAAATTCACAAGTCTTATGTCATGGGTCAATCCAAGTTGCATGTACTCAAAGGGATTGACCTTGACATCCAGGCAGGGGAGATGGTATCGGTGATGGGTGCCTCGGGATCGGGGAAATCTACCTTGCTCAACATCCTTGGGATCCTTGATAATTACGATTCCGGTGAATATTCCCTCGATGGTATCGCTATCCGCAAGCTGAATGAACGGAAAGCAGCCGCCCTGCGGAATAAAATGCTTGGATTCGTTTTCCAGTCATTCAACCTCATCTCCTTCAAAAATGCCATGGAAAATGTTGCCCTGCCCCTTTATTACCAGAAAGTTTCTCGTAAAAAAAGAAACCTGATTGCCATGGAATACCTTGAACGGATGGGATTAAAAGAATGGGCACATCACCTTCCCAATGAATTATCAGGAGGGCAGAAACAAAGGATTGCCATTGCCCGCGCCCTGATCTCAAAACCAAAAGTCATCCTTGCCGATGAGCCAACCGGTGCCCTCGATTCCGTCACGTCCCTCGAAATGATGGATATCCTCCAGGAAATCAACCGCACCGGAATCACCATGGTGATCGTCACCCATGAACACGACATCGCCCTCCGCACCCAAAAAACCATCCGCATCACAGACGGCATGATCACAGAAATAATAAAAAATTAAGAATAATGAATTACCCAAAACCCCAATACCCAATAACTAATAACAAATACCCAAAACCCAACACTCATTATCAATTATCAATTGTCAATTAACTAACACCCAAAACCAAATAACCAATAACTAATACCCAAAACCCAACAAATGTTTGAACTCGACAAATGGCAGGAGATCTTAAGTACGGTGCAAAAGAACAAGCTCCGGACTTTCCTTACAGGGTTCAGTGTGGCCTGGGGTATCTTTATGCTTGTGGTTCTTCTGGGTTCAGGTAAGGGACTGGAAAATGGCGTCGCACAGCAGTTCCAGGGAGGCGCTACCAATGGTATTTGGATTACCAGCGGCGTTACAAGCATGAAATATAAAGGTCTGCAGAACGGTCGCAACATCAAATTTACCAACGAGGATTACAATGTCCTGAATACTACCATCAAAGGACATGATCATATCTCTGCACGTTTATTTCTCGGCAATAACCTCACCTCTTACAAAAATAACTACGGTTCGTTTTTTATCTCCCCCTGCCATCCTGATTACGGCTATATCAAAGAAATTGAAATGATCCAGGGCCGTTTTGTAAATAATATTGACATCCGCGATTTCCGGAAGGTCGCTGTCATCGGTGAAAAAGTCAAAGCAGCCCTGTTCAAGGGAACAGACACGGTAGCAATGGGCAAATACATCACAATAAACGGAGTGTTGTTCAAAGTCGTAGGTGTGTTCCGGGATTTCAGCAGAAATGACAATGAGCAGCGAAGGATATACATTCCGATCTCTTCGGCCCAGCGAATATTTAATGGCAATAATGTAATTCAGCAAATCGCCTTTACCACCGGCACGGCCACTCCGGTGCAGGCTACTGCCATGGTTGAAAACACTAAATCCCTTCTTTCCCGGCGCCATACCTTCGATCCGAATGATAAAAGCGCTATTGAGATCTGGAATAAAAATGAGGATGTACAACGGTTCACTGCTTTATTTTCCGGTATCAGTCTTTTCATCTGGATTATTGGCATAGGTACCATTATTGCAGGTGTGGTAGGCGTAAGCAACATTATGATGATCGTAGTAAAAGAAAGAACGAATGAGATTGGCGTCCGCAAAGCAATAGGCGCCACGCCTTCTTCCATAATCGGTCTGATACTCCAGGAAGCCATTGTGATCACCGGTTTTTCTGGATACATCGGACTTGTGCTTGGCATTGGTCTGCTTGAACTGGTCTCAAGCAAAATGCCGCCAACAGACTTCTTTAAAAACCCTGAAGCCGACTTTTCAATAGCTGTCGGCGCCACTATTCTATTAATCCTGGCCGGCGCCATCGCAGGCCTCGTCCCCGCAATGAAAGCAGCAAACGTACGACCAGTAGACGCCTTAAGAGACGAATAAACTAAACAACATAATACCCAAAACCCACTACCCAATAACTAATGACCAATAACCAGAACCCAATACCTAACACCTAACACCTAATACCCAAAGCCCAATAACTAATAACCAATAACCAGTACCCAACACCCAATACCAATTATTCATTTTTAATTTTTCATTCTGAACAATGTTTGACCTCGACCGCTGGCAGGAAATCTATCACGTACTCCGGAAAAACAAACTCCGGACGTTCCTCACGGCCTTTGGCGTGTTCTGGGGGATCTTCATGCTGGTGATCATGCTCGGATCAGGTAACGGCCTTCAGAATGGCGTCACCCAGAATTTTGGCGATATGGCCACCAACAGCGTTTTTATCTGGGCACAACAAACCTCAATTTCTTATAAAGGGTTTCCAAGAGGAAGATATTTTAACTACGAAAACAGCGATATCCGTGCCTTGCAGGACGGCATTCCGGAAATTAAGTACCTTGCGCCCCGCACCAATGTGGGCGGCTATAACGGAACCAGCAATGTAGTCAGGAAACTTAAAAGTGGCCAGTTTTCCCTGTTTGGCGATTACCCGGTTTACAACGATATAGATCCGGTCAATATGCTTGATGGAAGGTTCCTTAACGACAACGACTTAAAAGAGAAAAGAAAAGTAGCGATAATCGGTCAGCGGGTAGTCGATCTTCTTTTTGAGAAAAACGAAAATCCTCTCAACCAGTATATTCAGATCAATGGAATATATTTTATGGTGATCGGAGTGTTTAAATCGAAACGTACCGGAGAAGCTGCTTCCCAGGATAATCAACGGATAAATATGCCTTTTACAACCCTTCAGCGAACGTTCAATTATGGGAATACGGTCGGATTTTTTAATATAACGTCAAAGGATGATATCCCGGTGGATGTTGTGGAAAAGAAAGCCATTGAGATTCTGAAAAAGAGACATTCGGTGGCGCCATCGGATGATGATGCGGTTGGCCATTTCAACCTGAGGAAAGAATATGATAAGATGGAAGGACTTTTCTTCGGGATCAGGCTGTTAGTATGGATCGTAGGAACCGGCACCCTGTTGGCCGGCGTCATCGGCGTAAGCAACATTATGCTCGTAGTGGTAAAGGAAAGAACCAAAGAAATCGGTATACAGCGTGCCCTGGGTGCAACGCCTCTGAATATTATCAGTGGGATCATAACCGAATCAGTAGTATTGACAACCTTTGCAGGCTATTTTGGATTGGTGGTTGGGGTGGGGCTGCTTGAACTTATCAACTACCTGCTTACATCTTCAGGCGCCGACACACAAATGTTTGTACATCCCGGCGTTGATTTTAAAGTAGCCGTCATTGCATTATGCATTCTCGTGGTCTCGGGAGCGTTCGCAGGATTTATTCCCGCAAGAAGAGCTGTTTCCGTGAAGCCGATCGACGCCCTCAGATATGAATAATAGATATCTATATGAAGAAAGTAATTAAAATCGCAGTACTGGTAATCATTCTTGGAGTCTTCCTCCTCACCATCGTCTATCTCTACAACAAATCAAGACAGAAACCGGTCGTCTACAAAACGGAGAAGCCCTTTTACACGAACATCACACGCAAGACCGTTGCAACTGGTTCTGTAGTTCCCAGGAAGGAAATTGAGATCAAGCCTGTTGTTTCGGGTATTGTTGAAGAAATTTATGTCGAAGCAGGTAAGAATGTCAAACAAGGACAAAACATTGCCAAAGTAAGGATCATTCCCGACCTGGTAAACCTGAACAATGCAGAAGGAAGGCTCGACAGGGCAAAGATTGCTCTCGATGATGCCAAGATCAGTTACGACCGTGAAGAAAAACTCTTTAAAGAAGGCGTTGTGCCTCAATCAGACTTTCAACCTGTTCAGGTTACTTATAAAAATGCCCGTCAGGAAGTAGATGCAGCCGAAGCCAACCTCGAACTGATCCGCGAAGGAGTTAATAAAAAATCAGGAAAAGTGACCAATACACTCATTACATCAACAATTGACGGAATGGTCCTTGACATCCCGGTAAAAGTTGGAAGCAGCGTCATCGAAGCCAATACATTTAATGCCGGTACTACCATTGCCACTGTTGCAGATGTGAGAGATATGATATTCGATGGCAAAGTGGATGAAACTGAAGTCGGAAAGATAAAACCGGGAATGGGACTACTGCTTTCTATCGGCGCTATCGAAAATGATACCTTCCAGGCTACGTTGAAATACATTGCTCCCAAAGGTGTGGTAGAGAACGGTGCAGTTCAGTTTGAGATAAAAGCCGATGTGGTTCTGAAAGAAGGGCAGTTCATCAGGGCCGGCTACAGCGCGAATGCTGATATTGTGCTGGAAAAGAAAGATAAAGTCCTTGCCGTCCGTGAAGGTGATCTTTTATTCGAGGGCGATTCCAACTTCGTCGAAGTAGAAACATCTCCCCAGAAATTTGAGAAACGATTGATCAAAACCGGCATATCTGACGGGATTAATATTGAAGTGCTTTCCGGTCTTACTGACAAGGATAAAATAAAGGTGCAACAACTGAGTACAACTACTGAGAAGAAATGATCTTGTTTTGTACCTTTGAGGAAACAAAACATCCGCTCATATGCACATGAATTTTTCTATCAAGACCCGCCAATTCCTTAGGTTTTGTTTCCTGGCATTATGCTGTTACGCCCTGTTCATCCTGCTTTTTGCTTACTGGTATTATTTAACCGACAGCATCTCCCTCACAACCTATGGAAAACCAGCTCAGGAAAAACTGGATTTCGCAAAAGCTCTTTACTTCAGTATCGTCACATTCCATACCATCGGGTTTGGCGACATTCACCCGATTGACAGTCTTGGTAGGACCATCGTTATGATCCAGTCGGCCATTTCGATCTTCTTCACAGCCATGTTCTCCGGTCTCCTTGTTTACTATGTGATTAAACGTCCCAATGACATCTTTTCGACAAAAAAACTATATATCCGCTACCGCAATAAAAATTTCTGGCTATCTGCCCGGCTCGGAAATAAAGGCCGTTCTATCATTGACCTGAATGGCCGTTTTGAAGCCTGGACTATAGAGAACAACTCGCGTGTCAGAGCTTTCCAGTATCACCGTGACCTTCCCGACCTGGAAAGGATCCTCTATTATGACATCAACCTTGACGATCCCGGTAACCGTAGATTAAAGGAAGCGTTGATCAAATCATATAAAGGAAAACACAGACTTCACATGAAACTATCGGTAATTGGCAATGATATTAGGACAGGCGAACAGGTGGCCTTTGCAAAATATTATGACTCTTCCGAATTGGTCTTCGGCAAAACATTTCACAATGTCTATTCCTGGGATGCCAACGGCCACCGCAAAGACTTCCAGTGGAAAAACTTCGAGCGCATCGACCCCATGGAACCCGACCTGATTCAACAATTTGAAAAAAGCTGATTTCTTCACTATAACCAATCAGAACCGCTTCACGTAACCATGACAATATGGCAATGTGCCTTTGTGTTCATAGTAATCCTGATGATAATCTTCAGCCTTCCAGAAAGTGGAGGCTTTTTTTACTTCCGTAACCACATTATATCCCTTCTCCTTTAGTAGTTTTATCAGCTTTTCAGTGATCTGTTTCTGATCTTCATTCCGGTAAAAAACTGCCGACCTGTACTGTATACCCACATCAGGCCCCTGGTGGTTCCATTCCGTTGGATCATGGATCTCGAAGAACATTCGTGCCACCGTTTCATAATTTGTCTGTGAAGGATCAAAAACAACCTCCACAGCCTCATAATGCCCTGTGTTGCCTGAACAAACTTCCTCATAGGTAGGATGGTCTTTATGTCCCCCTGTATATCCCGAAGTCACTGACTTTACACCCTTTATTTTTTTCATATAGTACTCAACTCCCCAGAAACAGCCGCCGGCGAAGATTGCCGTATCAGTTTTTGCCTCGACTTTATTGGTAGTCTGAGTTGAAGCAATAAAATCCAAAGAAATGGAATTAACGCAATTACGGGTATTTTTTGGGGTAAATCCTTCACCCATGAAAACGTGGCCGAGGTGAGCACCGCAGCGGGCACACTCTATTTCTATGCGTATCCCGTCGGGATCAGGAACACGCTTGATAGCTCCGGGTATCTCATCATCAAAACTTGGCCACCCGCATTGGGCATCAAATTTATCCTCAGACCTGTACAGGGGATTCCCGCATCTTTTACAAACATAAACTCCCTTACCATAAAAATTGTCATATTTTCCGGTAAACGGAGCCTCAGTCCCTTTGTAAACAATAACCCTTTCTTCTTCAGGGGTAAGTTTCTTGAATTCCATTTTTTTATTAGTATTTGGTGTACCTTGTGTGTATCCCGTTGAAAGGAGCGAAAATAAAAAAAGAATATTAACAATAACACTTTTCATATCCATCCAAATTAGAATTAATCTTAATAAATACGAAAAAAAGAAGAAATTATTACAGGAAAGATTAAAAAATCATTTAATTTTTATCTGGGGATCAAAAGAAAATTCTTCAATATCAAGAAGTCTGATTTGATCAAAATCCGGATGATTCGCATGAATGATATAATTATTCTCCTTTGGGATAAGAGCAGAAGGTACTTTAAGTACAGGAGATAATCCGGATACAACCCAGGCAGATCCCAGTTCTTTACAAATTAAATATTTTTCAGACGTCGACCATCCAGCTTGAAGATTCTTCTCATCTATAATTTCAATCTGCAGATGATCAGGTATTTCTATTACCTGGGTTTTGAATAATCCTGACATATTTATCATTGACCTGTGGACAACATTTTCCAGACAGGCAAGTGCTCTTGATTCCGAAGTATAGATAACATTTTGCCTGGCAAAGTTCCAGCGTGCAGCAATCCCTGATGCCTGGAGTTTCCCGCTATAATTGTTCGAAGAGATCCTGTAAACGATCATAATTAAGCAAGATCACCGTATTCGATCCGGATCAGTTCATCCATGATGAGGTCAATGCCGGCCGGGGTTTGCATTAGTTCTTTAGGTATTTTATAACCGAGGCCATAAGCGGGTTTTTCGATCCATTTTTGAAATTCGTCTGAATTACCGAAAACTTTTTCGCCTTTCTTAAAGAGGGAAAAGAGTTTTAGCATCAACTCGCCGGATGCAGGATTAAGGCGTTTTTCGCCGTGCCGGTACCGGTCAATAGTTTTGGTGGATAGGTTAAGCATATTGGCAATAAAATCTTTATTCAGGTGGGTCAGATTGATCAGGTCAAAAAGAACGGATACCGGAACTCCGGCGGCGGCTTCTTCTACCATCCAATACCGGTCATCCAGGTGCTTTTCATAGGAATGAAGCATGGATTTTGGTTTCGTCTTTACAGTCATAATTTAAATTTTCACAAATGTACGGTATTTTGTCCGTGTTGTCAAGACATTTGTCCATTTTCTTTCAACTGTATCCATTTTTATATTTTAATACCTTTGCGTTCTATTAGAAAACAAAAGATATGAAAAAGATCCTTGGAATGGGGAATGCCTTGGTAGATATTATGATCCGGCTTGAAGACGATCACATTCTTGACCAACTCGGGCTTCCCAAAGGGAGCATGCAATTGGTTGATGCAGTTCAAAGCCAGGCTGTTCTGAAAAAATTTGAAAACTACCCAAAGAGTTTTTCTGCCGGAGGTTCTGCTGCAAATACAATTCATGGATTGGCGATGCTGGGTGCTCCTGTAGGATACATAGGCGTTATCGGAGAGGATGAACTGGGCGGGTCATTTGTCAAAGATATGATAAATGCAGGCGTCGAGCCTCATATGATCCATAGCCGGCAAGATACTGGGCGTGCAATTGCTCTGATTTCTCATGATTCAGAACGTACCTTTGCAACATATCTCGGGGCTGCCATTGAACTCGAAGCAGATCATCTGCCAACATTTAATTTTAAAAAATACGATTACCTTCATATCGAAGGATACCTGGTTCAGAATCACGATCTCATCAGAACTGCAGTTTCGCTGGCAAAAGAAAATGGTCTGACCGTTTCACTTGACCTGGCGAGTTACAATGTTGTGGAAGCCAACCTGGATTTTTTGAGGGAAATTGTCACAAAATACGTAGATGTTGTTTTTGCCAATGAAGAAGAAGCCAAAGCTTTTACCGGGAAAGAACCAGGGAAAGCCCTGGATGAAATTGCTGGAATGGCGAGGATTGCGATCGTGAAGACAGGCTCAAAAGGCTCGCTGATCAAAAGTGGAAATGAAATAGTTGAAATTGGGGTCATTTCTGTGACACCGGTTGATACCACAGGTGCAGGTGACCTCTATGCTTCCGGTTTCCTTTATGGTCAATCAAAAGACTGGTCTCTCAAAAAATGCGGAGAAACAGGTGCACTATTGGCAGGTCACGTAATTGAAGTGATCGGTTCGAAAATGGAAGCAGACAAATGGATAGCAATCAGAAATATGATCACAGAATAACTTCAAAACGGTTTTTTCTCTCCCCTCCCTCTTGGGGGAGGGGCCTGGGGTGGGGTATTAATGCCGGAACATTTTGATAATTAACTGGCATTTTTTACCTTTGCAGCCCTTTTCAAACAATCCTACTTCCAATCAAAATCAGAAACAGCTAAAAAATGAAAGTATTTCAAACGAGTGATATCAGGAACATCGCCCTCATTGGAGGTGCTAAGTCAGGGAAAACCACTTTGGGCGAAGCGATGCTCTTTGAAGGCGGCATGATCAACCGCAGGGGCAGCGTGGAAGATAAAAATACAGTTTCCGACTACCGTCCGATCGAGCTCGAACGCCAGAATTCAGTCGTTGCATCTGTTCTTTGTACTCTGTATGACAACCGTAAAATAAACATCATTGATACTCCCGGGTTCGATGATTTCATCGGGGAAGTGGTTGCTGCACTTAAGGTCACCGATACTGCCCTGATGGTTGTCAATGCCCAGAACGGGGTGGAAGTAGGAACTGAAATTACTTGGAGATACACCACTAAAAATCAGACTCCCGTTATTTTCGTGGTCAATCACCTCGATCAGGAACATGCCAATTTTGACGAGACCATTCGTCAATTACACCAGCAATTCGGAAAAAATGTCACATTGATGCAGTATCCTGTTAATCCCGGAAGCGGTTTTAACAGCATCATTGATCTTTTGAAAAAGAAAATGTACAAATATCCACAGGGTGGAGGAAAACCTGAGATACTGGAAGTGCCTGACAATGAAAAAGCAAAGATGGAGGAGATGCACAATGCCCTGATCGAAGAACTCGCATCCACCGACGAATCATTGATGGAGGTCTTTTTCGAAAAAGGAACCCTGACCGAAGAGGAAATCGCAAAAGCAGTTCGTGCAGGCATCATTCGCAGGTCAATTTTCCCTGTATTGTGTGTTTGCTCAAAACAGAATATGGGTGTGGGAAGACTTCTTGAATTCATCGTAAACAGTGTGCCTTCACCCGATGCAATGCCAGCCATTAAGCCAAGAGAAGGTAAAGAACTGAAATGCAATCCTGCCGAGCCTGCCTCTGCTTTTGTATTCAAAACCAGCATTGAACAACACCTCGGAGAGGTTTCATTTTTCAAAGTCTATGCCGGCGAGATCACCGAAGCCATGGATATGATCAACCCCAGCCGTAATAGTACAAAGGAAAGGCTCTCCCAGCTTTTTGTCATCAACGGGAAAAACCGTGACAAAGTGGAAAAACTGGTTGCCGGTGATATTGGCGCTACCATCAAACTGAAAAACACCTATACAAATAATACCCTCAATTCTCCAAAGAATGCGGATCTTATTATTGAACCCATGGTTTATCCTGAACCCAAATTCAGGACCGCAGTGAAAGCAAAAAACCAAAGTGATGATGAGAAACTGGGCAGCTTGTTGAGCGAATTGAACAAGATGGACCCTACGCTGGTTTTGTTGTATTCAAAAGAACTTAAACAGGTGATTCTGATGGGACAGGGAGAGCTTCATCTCAACATTGCAAAATGGCAGTTGGAAAACCTTGAAAACATTGGTATCGAATTCCTTCCGCCGAAGATCCCGTATCGCGAAACCATTACCAAGGCGGCTAAATCCATGTACCGCCACAAGAAACAATCAGGGGGAGCAGGACAATTTGGTGAAGTTCACATGATGATAGAACCTTATCGGGAAGGGATGAAAGATCAGAATGAATTTCCGATTCGCGGGAAGGATGTGATTGAACTGGAATGGGGTGGAAAATTGGTAATGCAGAATTGTATTGTCGGTGGTGCCATTGATGCACGTTTCATGCCCGCTATCCTGAAAGGTCTCATGGAAAAGATCGAGGAAGGGCCTCTTACAGGGTCCTATGCGCGGGATATTGTAGTGAGTATTTTTGATGGTAAAATGCACCCTGTCGACTCCAATGAAATCTCCTTTAAACTCGCCGGAAGGAATGCATTCAAAGAAGCCTTCAAGAATGCAGGTCCGAAAATCCTCGAACCTATCTACGATATCGAAGTCATTGTTCCGGAGGAAAAAATGGGTGATGTCATGACCGACCTCCAGGGCCGCCGTGCCATTATCATGGGGATGGACAGTGAAGGAACTTACCAGAAGATCCTTGCCAAAGTACCGTTAGCCGAACTAAATCGGTATTCGACTGCATTGAGTTCGCTTACCAGTGGCCGCGCAACCTACAATATGAAATTTGGCGAATATACCCAGGTCCCGGGCGATATTCAGGATAAACTGCTAAAGACCTACGAAGAACAGGAAAAAGAAGAAGAATAATCTTTACCTCGTTGAATATGTCAAACCCGGCAACTCGACCGGGTTTTTTTATACCAAAGGCAGAGAAAATGAAGGATAATATAGACACAGAAGATATAATTGAGAAGCTTGACGCTTATGGTGGTCTTCGAATAAAAGACTTTCGTCTGTTCCTTTCCTTCCGGTTTTTTATGACCATTGCCGCCCAGATGCAGAGCATTATTGTCGGCTGGCAGGTCTATGAACTTACACACGACCCCTTTTCTCTTGGGCTCATTGGATTGGCAGAAGCCATTCCCTTTATATCCATTGCACTTTATGCTGGTCATATAGCCGACCGGTTCAACCGTAAAAAAATCATTTTAGGATTCGATCTGGTTTTTCTTATAGCAAGCTCACTGCTTTTGCTGATTACCTTTCACAAAACGGGCATTATAGGAAAATATGGCGTTTTGCCCATTTACCTGTGTGTCGCAATCTCAGGTTTTGCAAGGGCATTTATTTATCCGGCAACAATGGCACTGATGGCACAAATCGTTCCCCGGTCATTGTACACCAATTCCGCTACCTGGAATAGTACATTCTGGCAGATTGCTGCAATAACAGGACCGGCTGTCGGCGGATTGATCTACGGTTTTTTCGGTGTAAAAGTGGCTTATATGGCTGTGATCGTCTCTATGATCATCTCCTTTGTCGTAACTTCCAATATTCGCAGCAGGCCGGTTCCTCCGGTTGATGAAACAGAGAGCATACTTCAAAGGCTTTCCAACGGGATAAAATTTGTTTTCAGCAGCCAGCTATTATTAGGCGCCATGACGCTCGATATGTTTGCGGTCCTGTTCGGAGGAGCAGTCGCCATGTTACCTGTTTTCGCTGCCGAAGTTTTAAAAGTGGGCCCACAGGGATTAGGATTGTTACGTGCTTCACCCATGGCTGGAGCAGTCCTGATGTCGGTCATCCTGGCTTATAAGCCACCCACGGTTAAAGCCGGGCGATTATTGATGATCGGGGTAACAGGTTTCGGATTGAGCATTATCTGTTTCGCCCTGTCAAAAAACTTTTTCCTTTCAATGGTATTATTAGCATTGAGCGGAATGTTCGATAATATCAGCGTGGTGATACGCGCATCAACAATGCAGCTCGTAGCACCTGACGAAATGCGTGGTAGAGTCGCTTCCGTGAACAGCATTTTTATTGGATCTTCCAACGAAATTGGCTCATTTGAATCAGGTCTGGCAGCAAAAATCATGGGATTGATCCCATCAGTCATTTTCGGAGGAATAATGACGCTTGCCATTGTTGGCGCCACCGCTAAATGGGCCCCAAAACTGAGAAGATTAAACCTTACAAAACTGGGAACAGGTTCCAGGGAGACTTAGAACTCATCAACCCCGCAAGGGTGTAATATTGATAACCCCCAGTGAAACTGGGGGCCAAGAAGACGATCCCTTATTTCTTTTCCAGATAATTATCATTCATTATCTGGATATAAACTTCTATTGTAGGTAACCCTACTTGTCGTCTTCTTTCATTTAATTTTTCCGGTTCAATCACAGGTTTGGGCTCATAAGATGTCTTTGAAGAGTTGAGTGTCATTTGGGTTCCATAGACTTGTTTTTGACCTGTATTGATCAGAACTCTGTCTAAAAGATATGCATAGTCTGTAATTGATGAATTTCCTTTATCAGCTTCAATTTTCATCCTGACCAAAACACTGTCTTGAAAGTCTGGGTGCTTATCTGCATGCTGAACGAGTAACCAAAAATTGTGTGAACTGTTAATTCCGACCTTATCATATCCTAAATAACCATATTTGTCAAACAATGGCTTAATTACTAAATAATTCATACTATCAACTTCTCCGACTCTTTTGCTGACAGTACCAAATGAAATAGAATCAACTTCTTTATTAATGATCTTACTAAGTAAATGTCTCCATTTCTGATCTTCAGTTTTAAGCGAGTCCAGCAAAGATGAAAGGGTACTATCAACTTGTCCCCAATTCAGAGAACATTTAATGAGGAATACAAGAATTATAGTAATCCTAAGTTTCATTTTCTTTTATACTATCTCAAGGCACCTCAATCAACTCTGCATTTGACCAGGTCCCATTTATCATCTGTAGCAATATTTTTAAGGAGAAAATAAGCATCACCTCTGAATATTTCAATCTTTTCAGGAAAGTGGCA
>CAZUYY010000008.1:0-17625 GCA_964624935.1 uncultured Prolixibacteraceae bacterium | reverse complement strand
GGGGGTTGATGGTGGAGGATTGTCAGGATAGAAAGTGTCGCACCTGCTATTGCAGCAAGTAATGCAAATATCTTTTTTGAGAGGCCTGGGAGTTCTAGTTTCGCTTCCACATGACTGGTCAGGAGGATAGAGAAAATGATCAGCACGACGATACCCCCTGCATAGAGCGTTAACTGGATGGCAGCGAGAAAGTTGAAGCGAAGCATAAAATAAAGTCCGGCCGTAGATATAAGCACAAACAGCAGGAAAGTAGCGGCCCGTAAAATCCGGCGACTTGTCACAGTCAGGATGGAGAAGATCACAATGACCGCCGAAAAAATAAAAAACATGATCTGATTGTTCGTCATTCTTCAGTACCTTTTATAATGGATGATCCAGGTTGATTTAAAATCTTTGTCAGCACAGTCCGGTCAAAAACAGCATGTTCAAATTCCTGTCCGAATGCAAGGGCATTTTCAGGACAAGTCTTCACACAGAGGCCGCAGAATGTACACATTCCGAGATGATATATGTGTTTGTCAATGATCCGCACCTTTTTCCCGTCAGGACCATCGATCCGGTCTGAAATCACTTCAATAGAACCATTGGGACAATTCAACTCACAGATGGCGCAACCAGTGCAACGGTGGTGGTTGTTTTTGTCATGAGGCATGATGACTTCGCCTTTGAACCGGTCAAACATTTTGAGTGTCTTCCGGTTTTCCGGGTACTGTTCCGTCACGATCTGTCCGGGGCTAAAAAAATACTTACCAGTAACCGACATCCCTATAAGAAGAGATTTCACACCGGAAAAGATATCTGCAAAATATTTAAAAAAGCTGTTCATAGTTTAAAAATGCCAACCCATTAATACTATAAATGCCATCAGGAGAATGTTGAAAAGGTTGATGGGTAAAAGGTACTTCCATTCAAGGGTAAGAAGCTGGTCGATCCTTAGTCGCGGAAATGTCCATTTGAATAACATCATCAGAAAGATGACAAAACCTGTTTTCCCTATATACCATATTGATGGCGGAATGTAATCCATAACCTGGTTAAACCCGGTCCATCCCCAAACGTGAAAAGGCATCCAGCCGCCGAGGAATACCGTAGCTGCGATGGATGCAACGATAAACATATTCATGTATTCGGCGAGGAAAAAGAAGGCAAACTTGATCCCTGAATATTCGGTATGGAAACCTGCTGTTAATTCAGATTCGGCTTCCGCCAGATCGAAGGGGCCCCGGTTGGTTTCAGCGGTTGATGCGATCAGGAAAACAACGAAAGCGATGAAGGCGGGTATATGCCCTTTGAAAATGTACCAACCATATTCCTGTCCTGCAACGAGTTCAGAGAATTGCATGGTTCCTGCTAAAATGATTATAGTCAGCAGTGACATTCCAACTGAAAGTTCATAAGAAATGATCTGGGCGCCACTCCGCATGGCACCGATCAGAGAATATTTATTGTTGCTCGACCACCCTGCCAAAAGAACACCTACAACGCCCAATGAAGAGACCGCAATCACATAGAGGATGCCAATATCAAAATCTATGGCATGTAATCCTTTGGCAAATGGAATTGCAGCAATGGCCATAAAAGAAGCAATGATGACAATGAATGGAGCCAGATTGAAGAGCAGTTTATCAGAGTTTTTGATTGTCACCAATTCTTTCATCAGTAATTTAATGAAATCGGCTATAGTCTGGAAGATCCCATAAGGTCCGACACGATTTGGACCGATCCGGTTCTGCATGAATGCACAGACCTTACGTTCGGCATAAACCAGGAACAGCCCTACCAACGCATAAAATATCAGGAACACCAGACCGATAATTGTCAATTCAACCACCAGTGCCCAAACCGGAGGCAACATATGGTAGAGTCCATTATGGATCCATTGTGTTAAAGAATAAACAAAGTTGTCATAGATATTAGAAGCCATATTGAATCGTATTATCTGTCAATATCCGGAATAACTAGATCAAGGGAGCCGCCGATGGCAACAAGGTCGGCAATTTTTAAATCCCTGCTGATATGATCGAGAATTGAAAGGTTGCTGAAGCTCGGGGTACGAAATTTCAAACGGTATGGTGTTTTATTGCCATCGCTGATGCAATATAATCCAAGGTCACCCCTGGCGGTCTCTACCCTTTGGTAATATTCACCGGCCGGTAGTTTGATCACAGCTTTCATCTTAGCCGAATAATCTCCCTGGGGAATGTTGTCGATAAGTTGGTCGATGATGTGCATTGATTCGTACATCTCATCCATCCTGACCATGTAGCGTGCAAGTGTATCCCCTTGCTGGTAAAGGATCTCCTTAAAATCGACCTTATCATAAAGTCCATAGGGATGATGTTTTCTGACGTCACAGGAAAAACCCGATCCTCTACCTGAAGGGCCTGTCACACCATAACTGATGGCCTCTTCTTTTGTCATAAGACCTATTTTCCGGGATCGCTCTCTGAAAATCACATTTCCGGATAATATCCTTTCGTAATCTTTAATCTTCTTCCTGAAATACTTCAGGAATTCTTTTGTTCTCTTCTGGAAGTTGGGATGAATGTCCCACATTAATCCACCAGGGGTATAATAACTCTGAAGGAAACGTGCACCGGTGCTTTCTTCCCAGATATCAAGGATTTTTTCCCTATCCCTCAGTCCATAGAAGAAACAAGTCAACCCGCCGAGGTCCATGCCGAAACTCGCCCACCAGAGCTGGTGTGATTGGATACGGCAGAGTTCATCCATGATCGTCCGGATATACTTTACTCTTTCCGGGACTTCAATCTGGAGGGCATTTTCAACCAGCAGGCAAACCGCATGGTTGTTGATGTGAGCAGAAAGATAATCCATCCTGTCGGTCAGGTGAATGATCTGAGGATAGGTATCTTTTTCGCACATTTTCTCCATACCACGGTGAATGTACCCGCAGTGTGGCTTCAATTTTTTTACAATCTCCCCCTGAAGCGTAACAACTAACCGGAGCACCCCATGGGTTGATGGGTGCTGCGGGCCCATGTTGATGTGGTATTCTTCTTCTTCAACGGAGGGAACGGGGGTATGGATGACTTCTTTCATACTTAAAGTTCAACGATGTTTACTTCGTCCTGATAATCTTTTCTAAGAGGATAACCGACCCAGTTTTCATCAAGGAATATCCGGCGGAGGTCAGGATGGTTGTTAAACCTTATCCCCAGAAGATCAAAGATCTCCCTTTCATGAAATTCGGCTGTTCTCCAGATATCGCAAACTGTATCAAACACCGGGTTTTGGCGATCTTCGGTTTTTACCTTGAAAACCAGGGAATGATGGAATTTTGTTGACTCCAGGTGGTACACCACCATGAGATATTTGCCCATATCGGTCCCACTCTGGCAGAACAGGTAATCAAAAGCCGTATCTTCATCTTCTTTCAGGTTGATTGCTGTCTGATGCAATTTCATTGCCGGAATAAAGAATGTAAGAAATTGATTATTTTCTTCCAATTCTGCTTCAGGGACAAGGGTCAATACTCTTTCCTTTAACTTTTCGAGATCCATATTATCGCAAAATCATTTAACTTTTTGGATTTTAACCTGATCGGTGTATGTTGCAAGCTTGATCTTGCGCTGCAACTGCATGACCCCATAGAGAAGGGCTTCCGGACGGGGCGGGCAACCCGGAACGTAGACATCTACCGGTATAATATGATCAACACCGCGGACCACATGATAACAATTAAAATAAAAAGGACCCCCCGATACAGCACAAGCACCCATGGCAATCACATATTTTGGTTCTGCCATCTCGTCATACAACCGTTTGAGGACGGGAGCCATTTTGTTGACTATGGTTCCAGCCACAACAATCACATCGGCCTGACGGGGACTGGCACGGTAAACCTCGATCCCGAACCGGGCAAAATCATAACGCGGTGCTCCGGTCGCCATCATTTCTATGCCACAGCAACTGGTGGCAAAGGTAAGTGGCCATATGGAGTTTGAACGACCCCAATCGATAACATCATCAATTGTAGTAAGAAGGATTCCCTGGCCGGTTTTTTTGAAGGATTCAAGGGTTTCATTATCCCGGAAATCCTCTACTTTCATATTCTTTATTCCCATTTCAATGCTCCTTTCTTCCAGGCATAAAGCAAGCCAATACCTAAAACAAAAAAGAAGATGACGATTTCGACGAACCCCATCATTCCTGTTTCTTTCATGACTTTTGCCCAGGGAAAAATGAATACTGTTTCAACGTCGAATACCAGGAAAATAATTGCAAAGAGGTAATAACCGACATTGAATTGGATCCATGACAATCCCTCTGTTGGAATTCCGCATTCATAGGATTCGGATTTCTGAGGATTGGTTGAAGTGGGTGGAATGTAACTGGAGAAGAGAAGGGCAATACCAACGAGGAATGCCCCGACGATAAAAAATAGAATCAGGCTTTCTGCACTCATATGTTATTCCGTTAACAGATAGTTGAGCGGCAAAGGTAAAAATTTTATCCAAAACAAACGGTGGAGGTTTGAATAAATGCAGGAATTCATCTTCCCCAGGTATTCCATCATCTCAATGCAAAAACCTCTTTCATTTCTTCATTTGACAACTCGCCAATCCACTTTTCGCCGGAGGCAACGGTTAGGTTTGCCAGGTTTTTTTTGCTTTTAAGCATATCGTCAATCTTTTCTTCAAAGGTTCCTTTGGTAAGAAGGCGATTAACCATGACATTTTTAGTCTGGCCAATCCGGTAAGTACGGTCGGTGGCCTGTGCTTCTACAGCAGGATTCCACCAGAGATCATAGTGAACCACATGGCTGGCTGCCGTAAGATTGAGTCCGGTACCTCCTGCTTTGAGTGAGAGAATGAATATCCATTTGTTGCGACGGTTTTGAAATTCTTCCACAAATTCATCACGTTGCCTACGCGTGGTACTACCATGCAAAAACAAGGGAACCATTTTAAACTGGTTCTCAATCATTTTCAAGTATGTCTCCCATCTCTTTGTATTGAGTAAAAATGAGTGTTTTTTCACCGGCATCATGGATTTGCACAAGTAAATCTAACATCATCATCGATTTTCCTGATTGATTGGGATCTGCGCTACCTTTCTTCAGATAGTTATCGGGATGATTACAGATTTGTTTCAAGGCAGTGATCATTTTCAGTACCATGCCGCGTCGCTGAATCCCTTCAAGTTGTTCTATCTCTTCAATTGCGCTGTTTACAACATTTTGATAAATGGCTGCCTGTTCCTTGCTCAACGAACAATAATGATTATTTTCAATTTTATCAGGTAAATCAGAGATTATTGTTTTATCTGTTTTCAAACGGCGCAAAATGAATGGGGCCGTAATCTTGCGGAATAACGCTACTTTCTCCTGGTCATGGTTTATCTGAATGGGTGTTGAAAATTCATTCTCAAAGACTTTTTCAGAACCAAGGTATCCGGGGTTCACAAAATCCATGATACTATGGTATTCTGACAAACGATTTTCGACCGGAGTTCCTGTCATTGCAATCCGGATCCCTGTTTTCAACCCCCTTACGGCTTTGGTTTGAATGGTGTTGGAATTTTTAATGTTCTGCGCTTCATCGATCACCACGGCATGCCAATCTTTTGCTTTAAATTTGGCCAGGTCACTCCGGATCATGCCATAAGTCGTAATGAGCAGGTCAATCTTTTCTGTTTCCAGTTTGCGTCCGGCACCATGATAAATGGCTGCCCGAAGGGTTGGAGCAAACTTCTCAATCTCTTTTTGCCAGTTAGTCAACAAGGTTGTCGGGACAATTACAAGGACTTTGTTTTTCTTCAGATTCCCTTCCTGTTTGAATTTTAAAATTGCTGTAATGACCTGCAAAGTTTTACCAAGTCCCATATCATCGGCGATGAGGCTTCCAAAACCAACGGCAGAGTTTTGTACCAACCATCGGAATCCGGTAAGCTGGTAAGGACGAAGTGTAGCTGTGAGATCGTCAGGTATAACTACTTCCTTTGATATTGTTAACTTTTTTATCAACTTGCGCACTTCCGGCGATAATTCTATTTTTGCCCCGTTATACTCCTCTGCAAGAGCTAATTTTAAAAGATCCTGTGAAGAAAGGCTTGCAGGTTTATCAAGTTGGGCAAACATTTTTTCAAGGCCATCATTCGAAATCAAAACGTACTGATCTTTGATTTTGACGATGCCTGACAAACGTGCCACAAGTTTTCTGAATTCAGAAACCGAGACCAGTGTTTCACCAATAGCAACCTGATATTCAAACCCAAGCAGTTGATCGAAGTTCAGGAAAGAGATGGTTTTTCCTTTAGCCCTGAGATTTATCTGTAATGACGGACATGGTGAAAGGACCTTTTCCAGCGCTTTGGGCATCAGTATTTCTATGCCAAGCAGGCGCAACATTGGAAGTATGCGAATAAACACATCTACAAATGCATTACAATCAAATTGAATGGCTTTTTTCCCCTGATTTTTAAGATAGAATCCAATATCGGGAAAAATATCTGCCAGTCCTGTAAGGTCACGAAGTAACTCGTATCTGACAGGTGCAAATTCTTTCGCAGTGAGAAAATGTTGAAAATGAACCGGCATTTCAAGTGGGGTCTCACGGTTAAGCGCCAGAAAATCGAAGTAAAACAATCCCTGCCGTTCCTCAATATGGATCAATGATGTCCATTGTTTTTTACCGAGGTGAAGTCGTTTTAGCCAAAGCTGGATGGTATTGGGGATGTTTTTTTCAGTAAGTTCTTTAAAAGAAACAGGTTTTTGCCCAAAGAACATCTCAAGGATCTTGTTTTCGTTTTTCTCTGCTGAACTGGTTATTCCGTTATATATAGTCATATAATAATTCAGAAACATAGCTGTCAGCATCATGGAATTTTCATCCGGGTTCAAAGGGAAATATTGTTCTTTTTCCTTTTTTCCATTACTCCAAATCCAAACAGTTCCGGGTGTTGCAAATGTTTTAACTTTTTCTGTCAGCATTCGCAATTCAGGATCATTTACTGCTGGTATCCAACGAATCATCATTTTCTCCTTTTTATTAGTCATCATCTGAGGCATGATAGCGGCATTCATGGCAAGGGCTATAGCAAACTGCCGGTGAATCGCAATCCCACGTAATGCATCATTGCAGTTTGCCAATTGAACCGGATCGAGCCATTCCAGTAAAGTTGTAAAATCAGAAAAGGTGATCCTGACTTCCTGTTCATCATGTCCTTCAAGAATCAAAGCTACATTATCAATAGTAAAATCGGAATTCAGAAGTATCATGGTATCATCGAAAGAATCAAGTTTTTCTGCAATGACTATAAGTCTATTGTTGAGCGGATCAGGTGAATGTTTTTGTATTGCTTTCGCCAGATTTTTATATCCTATCTGAAGTAATTCCCTAAAATCCTTATGGTAAAACAGAGGTCTGGAAGGGATTAAAGAAAGAATTGTACTTCCGTTGACAGGTATTTTTGAGAAATCAGGTAAACCACTCTCGCTGAAATCAGATTGATTCTCAGTATTGGGGACTTTTTCAAGTAACATGTCTTCCACTTTCGGAATCAATTCTTCTATATGATTTGTAATGCCGGTCTCTTGATCTTTCAATTCAGCCATCAGGTCTAACCCGTGCAATTGCAATACCAGGAAAGGGTTTGCATCAATTTCACGAGATAACACATAAATAACTGCAGCAAGATGTTTGCATGGAACTGCCCAGTCGGGACAAGAGCAATCCATGGCAAAATCTTTCCATGATGATGGAAACAATTTTATCCCCTGATACAGAGCCATCCGATGCAACTCCTGAGGCAATTCCCGGTTCAGTAACTTGGACAGCATAAACGGATCTTTTTTTATTCCATTGACCAGTTCTTCCTTTTGTTCCTTGGTAAAAAGAGGTACCGTAATGGAAATATTGTAAGGCTTGGGCCTGCTTCCTTCAACCCTTGCATGGATGATATTAACATTGATCTTTGTTTCCAACACCGAACCGTTGCCGGCATAAGCTCTTCCACGGGGGAGGCGGTTATCGTAATCAATGTTCTTCAGAGCGTTGAGCCATTGCTCTCCCCACCATGTTTGACCATATTTAACCCGCTGAGTAGGAGTTGCCGCCTTATTCTTTGCTTTTCTCCTGGGATAGTACCAGTAATCGTAAGACATTATCAGAGTTTTTTTGTGCAAGCAAATTTATCAAGTTTTCTTGCCAAAGTAAGACCACTATTCTAATAAATGATATTTCATTCAGAAATTGCTTTACTGTAAAGTTGCATTCTGCAATCCTGCATTCTAAATTCCTGCATTCTTTGAATCGGTATCTTTGTGCCATGATTCAGCTTAATGAAGTTTTGATTTCAGATGAACTACGGGACGTTCACTTTTGTTGCGACCTGCAACGATGCAAAGGTGCCTGTTGCGTTGAAGGAGATGCAGGCGCTCCATTGGAGGAAGAGGAGATTTCGTTGCTGGAGGATTATCTTGAAGAGATCAAATCTTTCATGATTCCCAGGGGGATTGATGAGATAGAAAAAACAGGAGTTTTCGACTATGATGCGGATGGAAAATTTGTCACACCCCTGGTAAACGGGAAGGAATGCTCCTTTGTTTATTTTGAAGATGGCATTGCCCGATGTGCAATTGAAAAAGCCTTCCGGGAAAAAGCGATCCCTTTTCCAAAACCGCTTTCCTGCCATCTTTATCCCATAAGGATTTCACAGGTTGGTAAAAAGGATGCCATCAATTACCACAAATGGCAGATATGCAATAAGGCCCTTGAAAATGGCATGAAACTAAAAATGCCTCTCTACCGTTTCCTGGAAGATGCCCTGATCAGAAAATATGGGAGATCCTGGTACAACAAACTTGTCAAGCTGATTTATTAACCTTTCAATGCTTCGGCTCCGGCAACGATCTCGAGCAGTTCTTTTGTGATCGAGTACTGACGGGCTTTGTTGTAAGATATTTTTAATGATCGAAGAATTTCCTTTGCATTTTCAGTGGCTTGCTGCATGGCCGTCATCCTCGCACCTTGTTCGGAAGCAAAGGAATCGAGGATCGATTTGTAGAGCTGGATCCGTAGAGATTTCGGGATCAGCATTCGAATAATGGTTTGTTGGTCGGGTTCAAAAATGTAATCTGCATGATTTGTATGCTTTTTCGAATCCGGGACACCCGGCGCTATGGGAAGGATCGGTAAATATTGCTCGATGACGAGGCGTTGTACTGCTGCATTTTTGAACTGATTGTAAACGATCTGGATACAATCATACGTTTTTTCGGTAAATGCTTTCATCAGTTGTTCTGCCAGTTGGGAGATGTTCTCAAAAGTAAGATTGTCGAACAATTCATCGTGGCTTTCCACCACTTTATATCCTCTCTTCCTGAAATATTCAGAAGCTTTTCTACCGATGGTTATAAAGCTGACATTGCCCTTTTGCTGCTGGTCATAAAAAGTTGTAGAAAGCAGGTTCAGGGTTGCCTTTATTATATTTGAATTAAAACCTCCACAGAGTCCACGGTTTGAAGTAATCACTATAAGTAGAACTTTCTCCGGGTTGCGCTGCTGTGTAAATTTACTGTCGTCTGAATCGCCAATGCTTGCACTCAGGTTTTGCATTATTTCGTTCAGTTTTGCAGCATAGGGCCTGAGCTTAATAATAGCCGTTTGTGCTTTTCTTAGTTTGGAGGCGGCCACCATTTTCATTGCATTGGTGATCTGCTGGGTCGATTTAACCGATGCGATGCGTATGCGAACTTCTTTTAACCCTGGCATTCTCTGGTGTTATTTCTTTGATTCGTATTTTCTGGATATTTCAGTGGCTGCCTGTTCGAGGATCTTCACATCCTCGTCAAGCAGTTTCCCTTCCTGAAGATTTTTGAGAACATCCTTATGGCTAACTTCCATGAAATGAAGAAATTCAATTTCAAAGTTTGCTACATTTTCTGCGGGAATATTTTTCAAAAGATTCCGTGTGCCGCAGAATATGATCGCAATTTGATTTTCCACCGGCATTGGGGAATATTGCATTTGTTTCAGGATCTCCACATTCCTGGCTCCTTTGTCAAGAACGGCTTTGGTGGAGGCGTCAAGGTCGGAACCGAATTTTGCGAATGCTTCCAGTTCACGGTATTCTGCCTGGTCGAGTTTAAGTGTCCCGGCAACTTTTTTCATGGATTTAATCTGGGCATTTCCTCCTACCCTCGAAACAGATATACCTACGTTAATGGCCGGGCGTATCCCGCTGTTGAAGAGGTTAGTTTCCAGGAAAATCTGTCCGTCAGTGATAGAGATGACATTAGTAGGAATATAAGCTGCAACATCACCGGCTTGTGTTTCGATGATAGGCAGGGCAGTCAGCGAACCTCCGCCCTTTACCCTATGCCGGATGGATGCAGGCAGGTCATTCATTTGTTTTGCGATCACGTCAGAAGAAATTATCCTGGCGGCTCGTTCGAGCAACCGTGAATGAAGGTAGAAGACATCCCCGGGATAGGCTTCACGTCCGGGAGGGCGACGTAATAACAAAGATACTTCACGGTAAGCTACAGCTTGTTTTGAAAGATCATCATAGATGCATAGTGCAGAACGGCCTGTATCGCGAAAAAATTCACCGATGGCAGCACCGGCAAACGGCGCATAAAACTGCATAGCAGCCGGGTCGGAAGCAGTAGCTGAAATGACAACCGTATAAGGCATTGCGCCTTTTTCTTCCAGGGTTTTAACAATATTGGCAACCGTTGAGCCTTTCTGACCGATGGCGACATAGATACAAGTTACAGGTTCTCCATTTTCATAAAACATCTTCTGGTTGATAATTGTATCTATAGCAATGGCTGTTTTCCCTGTTTGCCGGTCGCCAATGATCAATTCCCGCTGACCTCTTCCGATAGGGATCATGGCATCAATGGCTTTGATGCCGGTTTGAAGCGGTTGGTTTACGGGTTGACGAAAGATCACCCCAGGTGCTTTCCGCTCCAAGGGCATCTCAAACCGCTCACCTGTAATTTTACCTTTCCCGTCAATGGGTTCTCCAAGGGTATTAATGACTCTCCCGAGCAGGCCATCACCCACATCAATGGATGCAATTTTGCGTGTCCTTTTAACGATATCTCCTTCAGTCAGGTCTTTCGCCTCAGTGAGCATTACCGCACCAATATTATCTTCCTCGAGATTCAGTACAATGGCTTTCACCCCGTTTTTTTCAAATTCGATCAATTCACCTGATTCAACATTGGATAAGCCATAAATCCGGGCAATTCCGTCGCCAATAGTTAGAACCGTACCGATTTCTTCAAGGTCGGCTTCATTTTTATATCCTGCTAATTCCTGCCGTAAAATTGCGGAAACCTCCGCCGGCTTTATTTCTGCCATATTGTTTTTCTACTTTAAGATTAATTGTTCACTATTCGTAATTCTTATCTTGCAACAATATGTAATCGTTTAAAAACCTTTTTTGTAAAGGTTAATCATAGCCATTCCTTTTTTCATTTTGTTGATCTGGTTAAGGATACTGGCATCATATTGCATATCTTTCCATTGCAGAACGAATCCTCCGATCAGTTCTTCTTTGACTTCTTCGATCAGTTCAATACTCCCCGTTGCCTGGTTACGCATCATCTCCAGGATTGTTTTCCTTACCTCTTCAGCAACCGGGACTGCAGTTTTTAAAAAAGTAGTAAGAATTCCTTTATAATCCTTATAAATATCAATAAAGGCCAGTGCCATATCCGGTAATAATGATTCTCTTTTCTTTTCGGTTATGATCTTTAAAAAACCTCGTGTGATTTCCGATACAGAGTCTTTAAAAATTGCTAATATGATCTTTTGTTTTTTTTCTGTCTTCAGGATCGGGCTTTTCAACATCAGGAGGAAATCACGATTGGATTTACAAAGCGATGTCAATGCCAGTATATCCTTATAAACACTTTCGATGGCATCTCTTTCGAGTGCAAACTCAAAAAGCGCTTTGGCATATGGAATAGCTATATGCGAAATATTTTCCAACGAAATAATCAGTTAAATTTCACGTCTTTCATTAATTCTTTGATATATTCTTCCTGTTTTTCCGGATTGGACAATTCTTTCTTCAGGATTTTTCTGGCAACCTCCAATGAAAGTTCAGCCAGTTGATCTTTGAGATCAGTAATTGCAGCCATTTTTTCATTTTGGATACTTTCCTTTGCGCTTAAAATGATCCGGTTTGCCTCTTCTGAAGCTTTTTGTTTTGATTCTTCGATGATTGATTCTTTTATTTTCCTTGCTGTTGCAAGTATGGCGTCCCGTTCGTTCTTTGCTTCCTGGAGAAGTTCTTCATTTGAGAATTTCATTTTTTGCATTTCTTCCTTTGCCTTTTCAGCCGAATTCAATGCATCATGGATAGCAGATTCCCTTTCTTTCAGCGCCTTTATTATAGGGTTCCATGCATATTTACCGAGGATGTAAAGGATGGCCAGGAATGCAATTGTCATCCATACAATCAGTCCGATACCGGGATTTACAAGTTCCATATAGTTTTATTTTTGAACTGTTTAATTATCAAAGCCTTCAGCCTTTTCCCGGTTTTCTCTGTCGTGACAACATAGAAGGCCGGGTTAAAGGTCAAAGGATTGTTTTTATGCAGAAACCAACCGTTGCTGCATAAAAATCTACCTGGATCTCAGATAAACAAGATCAACAGGCAAACTACAATAGCGAAGAATGCAACGCCTTCAACCAATGCAGCGGCGATAATCATGTTCGAACGGATATCACCGAGTGCTTCAGGCTGGCGGGCAATCGATTCCAATGCGCCCCGGCCAATCTGTCCGATACCGATACCGGCACCGATGGCAGCGATTCCGGCGCCAAAACCAGCGCCCATCTTTGCAAATGGAGCAAAATTGGCTGCTACATCCAATAAAATTGATAATAAATGCATAAGTCAGTGTTTAAAAGTGATTACTTTATTAAAAAAGGCATTGGGTATTGAGAATTAGGTTTTAGATTTATATTATGATTTCATTCTTCATTTTTAATTTCTATTAGTGATGTTCCGGTTCACTTGTTGCCAGGCCAAAATAGAGGGCCGAAAGCAAGGTAAAAACATAAGCCTGGATAAAGGCTACCAGGATTTCGAGCAAATCCATAAAGACCATAAAAAGCAGGGTAGGTATTCCAACACCAATACCAAGCGCCGCTGACATTTGCCCGAAAATAAATATGATGCTGATAAAACCAAGAATAATAATGTGTCCTGCAGTCATATTGGCAAAGAGTCGGACCATGAGCACAAAGGGCTTCGTAATGATCCCTGTAATTTCCACAATCGGCATCAGAGGTAATGGCAGTTTAAGCCACCAGGGAACTCCCGGCGTATTAATAATATCAACCCAATAATGTTTATTGCCGCTGATGGTGGTGATGATCAATGTAAAAGCCGCCATTACGCCTGTGACAGCAATATTACCTGTTACATTTGCCCCGCCCGGAAAAATGGGAATGATACCAAGCAGGTTGTTAAAAAGAATAAAGAAGAAAATGGTTAAAAGGTACGGTAGGTACTTTTCATATTTTTTCTCTCCGATCGAACTTTTTGCCACATCGTCGCGGACAAATAGGATGACTGGTTCCAGAAGGTTCTGTAATCCATGAGGTGGCTGGTTTGGATCCATTTTGTAACGTTTGGCTACGGAAAGAAAAATCAGAATCAGGAAAAAACCACTGAGAAAGATTGCCAAAACCGTTTTTGTGATCGAAAAATCATAAACACACGGACCTTTACCAGTCATTTCTTCCTGGACAGTAATAATCTTCCCTTTATTCGCACCCTTTTTTGAAAAAGTTAAACCATGATAAGAATGTGTTTCGTTATGAAACTTTGACGACCAGAATGCATGAAATTTTCCATCGCAAATAATCAAAACCGGAAGTGGTATTGTAAGATCAAAGCGCCCAAAAGTAAATATATGCCATTCATGATTATCTACTACATGCTCCATGATCATTTCACCAGGGTTGAATTTTCCCTTCCCCGGTTTTTCCTTAAGATCTTGTATTGAAATTGAATCAGCCGGTTTTAGTGTTGAGCCTTCCTGTAAGAGGTTGCTCCCCTGTACACGTGGTATGAAAATCAAAGAACACAGAGAAAAAACAACCAGGATCAGACTGGAGATGCAGGAACGGATCATGAATTTACCAGATATTAATTAATGGGGCGCAAAGGTACAAAATTATTTATTTTCCGGATTGGGAAGGAGTGTTTAGCCATAAAATAACTGTTTCGTCCACCCCGGCAAATACTTCTGATGCACCATAATTATCCCATCCGTTTACTTTAAACCAGTAATATTTGGGGGAAAGGTCACGAAAGATCTTGGAAGCATTAGCATCTAACCAACCAGTGGACGCATATGTACTATTATCAAGATTTGCTTTGCTGGTGGCTAAATAGATCGGAGTATTTGCAGGAATGATGCTATCTTTTGCCATTGCAATAATTGTCAGGGTGCCTGTTGTGGCTTGTTTACCTGCACAAGAAAAAAAGAAGAAAGCACTTGAAAACAACATGAATGCAAGTAATACTTTGAATTTACGTTTCATAAGAGAACAATTTATGATTGATACGGGCACAAAGATAACTGAAAAATAAAATAAGCTGTAACCCGGAGGCAATTTCCTCGTCTTATAATCACAAGTTTAGCTTTCATCATTTTAACCATTATTCAATGGTTTTAAATATTTTAGTTACTTTTGGAAATTCATTTCATTGTTAGTGGTTTTAAAATATGCACCCTCCTGATCAACTGTAAACAAAATTTTCATCTATGTACCTTTCTTGCTGTAAACAAGTAATCAAGTTTTTATTTACATTCCTGTTCCTGACTGGATTCTTTATTTCTTCTGCACAGAATACTAAGAAAATATGGACACTTGAAGATTGCAGCAACTATGCCCTTGATCAAAACCTGGATATTAAAAAACAGATTCTTACCGTTGAAGCAAATAAAAAACAATTACTTCAGAGCCGTTTAGTACTATTACCCAATTTGAATCTAAATGCAACTAACGTGTGGAATTTTGGTCAAACCATTGATATGTTCACAAATACATTTGCTACAACAACAGTCAGGTCAAACGACTTTTATGTCCAAAGCAGTATAACTTTGTTCAACGGGTTGTCAAAAATTAATACCATTAAGCAAAATTCGATTAATCTTCTTTCCAGTCAATATGACCTTGATGTACTGAAAAACAATATTTCACTGTCGGTTGCCGGGTATTTTCTGGATATGTTGCTTAATAAAGAACTTCTTGATGTGGCTAAAAACCAGATTGAGATTACAAAAGCCCAGGAGTCAAGGATGGAAAAGCTGGTGGAAGCTGGTTCTTCTGCGAAGGGTGATCTCCTAAATGTCCAGGCACAGGAAGCCTCTGAAGCGTTGGCTGTTGTTCAGGCTGATAATCAATTGATCATATCAAGTCTTTCCCTGCAGCAATTAATTGACCTTCCTGTTACACCTGATTTTCAAATTGAAGTACCCCCTTTGAAAGCAGTAGATGATTCAAAAAGACTTGAAACTCCAGAGCAAATCTTCACTATTGCAGTCGAAAAACGTCCTGAGATCAAAAGTGCCGATCTTCGGGTTCAAAGTGCCGAGAAAAGCCTTGCTATCGCCAGAGGCGTTTTATACCCCACATTGTCTTTTGGCGGTTCATGGGGAACAGGTTATTCAGGAGCAGATAAGGAGGTGGATCCGACCCATCCTGCAGATACTATTACATTTCCTGTCGGATATACTCAAAACACCCATGAGGTTGTCATGGCTAAAGAACTTGAATATCAATACAGGGTTAAATCATTTAATGAACAATTAAAAAATAACAACAACCAATCCCTTGGTTTTTACCTGGCAATTCCTATTTTTAACGGATGGACCGCACGAACAAACATTGCCCTGGCTAAGATCCAACGGGAAAAAGCTGAATTAGATCTTGAAATGCAGAAAAGAGACCTCCGGAAAAGCATTGAGCAGGCATATACAGATGCTTCTTCTTCTTTACAACAATACAATGCCTCCTTACAAAAGGTCACCGCTCAGGAAGAATCCTTCAAATATACACAACAGAAATTTGATGTCGGTATGCTGACTTCCTTTGATTATAACAATAGTAAAAAGGATCTGACGAAAGCACAGTCCGATCTTTTGCAGGCTAAGTACGACTTTATTTTCAAGACCACTATACTTGATTTTTATATGGGAAGACCAATAAGTATCAATAAATAACCAAATTTATCACTATCCATGACTTCAATGAAAGCGAAAAAAAAGATTGGTATTATTGCAGGAATATCACTTTTCGTCATACTGATCGTTGTTGTTGTTATCGTTAAGAATCACCGGAATGAAGGGATCAAGGTAACGGCAGAAAATGTTGCAAAAAGAACTATCATTCAGACCGTTTCAGCAAACGGGAAAATTCAGCCGGAAAAAGATATTAAAATCAGTCCGTACATTTCAGGTGAAGTTGTGGAACTTTTAGTTAAAGAAGGAGCACAGGTCAAGACAGGCGACCTGCTTGCAAAGATTGATCCTGAAATTTATATATCGGCTTATGACCAGAGCACTGCAGCTTTAAATTCACAAATGGCGAGTGAAGCTAATGCGAGAGCCCGTCTTTCACAAATGAAGGCACAATTTGAAAATGCAAAACAAACGTTCGACCGACAGCAGAAGCTTTTGAAACAAAATGTAATCTCTCAGGCAGATTTCGATCAGGCAAAAGCTGCGTATGATGTTGCAAAAGCTCAGGTTGAAGCCTCGGAACAGGATATCAAGTCAAATGAATTCCAGGTTAAAAGTTCAGAAGCTGCATTGAAACGAGCGAAGGAAGACTTGACACGAACGGCTATTTTTGCACCTAATGATGGTACAGTATCCAAACTCAGCGTTGAAAAAGGCGAACGTGTTACGGGAGCATCTCAATTCTCAAGTGGCACAGAGATCATGACCATTGCCAACCTGAATGAAATGGAAGCTTTGGTACAAGTGAATGAGAACGATATCGTTCGCGTAAAACTTGGTGATACGGCCCTTATTGAAGTAGATGCTTACCTGAACCGGAAATTCAAGGGTGTGGTTACAGAAATTGCTACTTCAGCCAACTCTACGGGTACCAGTGTTGATCAGGTTACAAATTTTGATGTCAAGATCCATCTTCTCAAAGATTCATATAAAGATCTGATGGACCCGGTGCGCCCCGATTATTCTCCTTTTCGTCCTGGAATGACAACTACAGTAGATATCCAGACTGAGACTGCTAAAGATGTCTTATCGATACCGATCCAAGCAGTGACCACCCGTGCTGCAAAAGACAGCCTGGATAAATACAATGCCAAAAATGTCAAAGAAAAATCCCAGGGCAATGACCAAATGGAAATTGTCGGTTCGAAGAAAAAAACCGGTGAAATCCAGGAATGTGTTTTTGTGTTGGAAAAAGGAATGGCAAAAAAAGTTAATGTAAAATCAGGTATACAGGATAACACCTATATCCAGATTATTTCCGGATTAAAAGAAGGACAGGAAATCATCACCGGACCTTATTCCGCGATCTCTAAAACCCTGAATGATAAGGATAAGGTTAAAAAAGTTGATAAAAAAGACCTCTTTACGGAAAAGTAATT